>NZ_QTLN01000011.1:0-68797 GCF_003602735.1 Bacteroides sp. AF39-16AC
GGGCACTGAAAAGTGCCCTTTCGAAGGGGGATGCCCTAAATTGAGTGCTTACAGTTGGAATGTAAATGTGCTGGAGAAGTAATGTCGCATGTGAAGTGCTTTGTTTGTTAATATGTAGCGAAAAGATGTGAAGGGTTATGAAGAAGCTCTTCACCTTTGACGAAAGTTCCAAATATGTTGTGGTGGCTTCGGTAGACAGGATAATTGACGATGGAATTTTAAATGGAGTGGGTATCTTTGAGAGATTGTTCCAACTTTTAGGTATATAGTGACATCTATTAGCATCATTGTTGAGAAGAATATTCTCATCAGCGATGTGCGGATAAGGATACCTTCAACTTTCATCAAGTTCTCTATGAGCAGTGCAGAGTAGCAGGCATTTACCGAAGCCTATCTATTCTTGCTACATAGATTTATCGCCTACGGTTTGAAATTAAGCGAAGTAAATATTCAATTTAGAGTTATTAAATAAAAAGAGGCTCTTTGAAAGTTCTTTACTTTAGTATCAAATGGAGGTCTTGTTTTATGGAGAATTATTTTACTGACCATAAAGAAAGTGTTCGTTAGGGAAGGGATCAATAAGGAAGGTAATGCTACCACTGAGGCTTTCAACGGTCATAACTGAAATGAACATCCATCAGATTGTCAATTCTGTTTTCACCTCCAATGCTTATATACTGTCTGTTGAGGGGAAAGATAGGCATGTATTGATAGATATTGGGGATATTGCTCCTATAAAGCAGTGTGTTCAGGAAAAGTGCGGAACGGTACAAGCCTTGTTTCTGACTCATACTCATTACGACCATATTTATGGTATAAAAGATTTATTACGATTGTATCCTGATTGCACAGTTTACACTTCCTCTTTCGGCAAGGAGGCTTTAGGTTCGGATAAACTTAATTTTTCCCGTTATCACAATGATCCTGTAATATGGATGGGAGATAATGTGACGGTTTTACATGAGAATGATAAAGTGGAAATATTTCCGGGAATTTTCGTGGAAGTGTTTGAAACTCCCGGACATGATAAAAGCTGCCTTACCTATAAAGTCGAGAACAATGTTTTCTCGGGTGATTCATATATCCCGGGTGTTAAAGTCATTGCCTCATTCCCTAATAGCGATAGGGAAGATGCACGGATCTCGAAAGAACGTATCATGGAATTAACAAAGGATTGCAGTCTGTATCCCGGTCATGGAAACATTTATGAGTAAATTATTCCGATATCTGGAAAGGATTTATAAAGCCGTTTCCTTTCTTTTTATTCCCCACTATGTGAGGAATCCGGAGTCTGATCATTAAATAATCACATATATATTTATGGATAAAACTATTTATCTCTGCCTTGCCCATATGAGCGAGGAGGGTATTGAACAGAAATATGTAAAAGAAGCCTTCGATACGAACTGGGTGGTTCCTCTTGGTCCTAATGTGAATGCTTTTGAAGAGGATTTGAAACGTTTTGTAGGCGAAGGTAAGGAAGTGGTGGCACTTTCGGCCGGTACGGCGGCAGTACATTTGGCTCTGTTGGCTTGTGGAGTGGGACAGGGTGACGAAGTGATTGTACAAAGCTTCACATTCTGTGCGTCTTCGCATCCGGTCACTTATCTGGGGGCTGTTCCGGTATTTGTGGATTCTGAGAAAGAAACTTGGAACATGTCTCCGGAACTGTTGGAAGAAGCCATCAAGGACCGCATTGCCAAGACTGGAAAAAAGCCAAAAGCTATTGTTCCTGTGGCATTGTACGGCATGCCCTATGACTGTACACGTATCATGGAGATAGCCGATAGGTATACTATTCCAGTGGTGGAAGATGCTGCCGAAGGTTTTGGCTCCCGTTTTAAGGGACAGGTACTGGGGACGTTTGGCAAGTTCGGGGTGCTGAGCTTTAACGGTAACAAGATGATTACTACCAGTGGCGGTGGTGCGTTGATTTGTAAAGATGCCGAAAGCAAGAATCAAATCATGTGGTATGCCACGCAGGCTCGTGAGGCTTATCCTTATTACCAGCACGAGGCGATAGGGTATAACTATCGCATGAGCAATATATGTGCAGGTATTGGTCGTGGTCAAATGACCGTTGCCGATAAGCATATTGCACATCACCGACATGTGCAGGCTCTCTATAAGGAACTGCTTAAGGATGTGGAGGGGGTATTGCTGCATGAAGCTCCTTCGGCTGATTATGACTCTAATTTCTGGCTTTGTACAATCACTCTGGACTCTTCACTTCGCATCAAAGGGCAGGAAAATGCTTATAAGGATGTTATCAGGACTGCCGTAGGTGGTGCTGCAGGTGTGATTCATGCCGTAGATTGTGCTACAACAGATTGCCAGCCCAACGAGAATGTGGAGGCTTTGCGTGCTTTTATGCTTGGCAAAAAAATAGAGGCACGTCCGGTTTGGAAACCGATGCACAAGCAGCCGGTCTATAAGGATGCTCCGGCTTATATCAATGGGGTATCCGAAGCTATTTTTAAAATTGGTATGTGCCTTCCTGCCGGGCCGTGGGTGACTGATGAAGATGTATATTATATCGTGGAGTGTATAAAAGAGGCCATAGTAAAATAATAGATGAAAATACAGCTTTTTAACTACGACCTTGACAACGCTGTCGGTTGCCAATACGTTTGTCAATGCGGATTTCATCTATACCGTTGTCTGTTCCGTTCTAGTCTTCTGCTTCTTCAATTTCTGCAAGCGTGCCAAATATTCACCGCCTGATGCTTCATGAGAATATCGGACTACCGCATCGCAAACATCTTATCAGATTATGGCGAATGAGCTGAAGATTCCCCATGTCATAGTATCTTTGACCTATATGGCAGTACAGGCAATCATCATCGTAGGATATATAATGTGTTTGGATTCAGGTTACTGGTATCTGCTATGTACCATCCTCTTGTTAAGTCTTATTTATGTCTGTTTCATGAAGAGGTATTTTGGATTACATCAATCAATTTGAAATAAGCTTTCCTTTTCTTGATGATTGTAGGAATTAATATTATCTTTGTCATTGAAAGGAGAAAGTAATATGGATACTTCTATTAATTTGTCAGATAATTATTTGGATAAATTATTGTCACTAAGTGATGAGATGAAATTGCGCATTATAAATAAACTGTCGGAAAGTTTATTAAATAATGGCAGTAGGCGGCATGTACATGTTGGAAAAGTGAAGACTGAGAAAAATGATTTTGTGTTGCCCAAGGATATTCAGGAATTAATAGGTATAGCTTCGGGGATAGAAGATGCAGAAGATGAACGTCTTAATTATCTATTGAACAAATGATAAAAGCTTTTATTGATACAAATGTCTTAATAGACTTGTTATTGGAAAGAGACGGATGTCAAGATGCTGCCACTATTCTGTTGTGTCAAAAAGAGCAGAAATGTTCTTTGTTTTTGTCATCATTGACTATGGCAAATATTGCATATATTCTTAGAAAGAAATTTAAAGGAATAGCACTATATAATGCTTTAAATAAACTGAAGACATTCTTTTCTGTTGTTAGTTTGACAGCTGATAATGTTGAATCGGCTCTAATGTTACAAGCTACTGACTTTGAAGATGCATTGCAATATTTTTCTGCAGCCAATATACAAGCTGATGTTATTGTGACAAGGAATGAAAAGGATTTTTATTTTTCACAAATAAGTATTACGTCTCCTAAATCTTTTCTTGAAAGCATATCTTGATTAAGTTGGCTTACTTGAACTGATAACTTGTAAATCAATACTTTATGAACTTATCTCAGAAAACAGCTTCAGCGAGGCTGTTTTCTTTGTTTACAGGCAAATATATCCTCACCTTTGCATTGTTGAACAACAAAACGAGATGAAAAACCATGTTGAATTAAAAATGTAAAAAGGAGAAAGAAAGTATGCCTTTATTTTATTATGCAAGACAGTCGTCTCTGGCGACGAAAGAGGGTGCCAAACTTTGGCATCTGAGTTTGAAGAAAGTGGGAAGAGCCGTAGATGCACAACAATTGGCTGAGGTGATTGCCGAGAAGTCTTCCCTGACTCCGGGTGACGTACATAATGTAATCCGTAACCTGATGACGGTAATGAGGAGCCAGTTGCTGAACAGCCGTACGGTGCGTCTGGATGGCCTGGGCACATTCACCATGAAGGCCCGTACGCGAGGTAAGGGAGTGGCAAAATCTGAAGACGTGAATCCCAATCAGGTGACTGCTCTACGCTGCCAGTTTACTCCGGAATACACGCGCCCGGCTGCTATCGGCACTACGCGTGCCCTGCTCCAGGGTGTGGAGTTTGAGAAATGGACGGGAGTGGTGACTGACGGTAAGGATGATGCCGGTGATGGTGGTAATTCCGGTGGCGGTTCCGACGGTGACCAGGGAGAGAACCCGTTAGGATAAGATGTATTTACTAATTTTGAAAGATTAAGACTATGAAAAAGAACGTTTGGGACAAAATTTTGAAGGTAGTGATAGCTGTTGCTTCCGCCATATTGGGAGCTTTAGGCGCCAATGCAATGAATGTATAAATTGTAGATTCATGTAGTAATATTAGGGGAAAGGCGGTGAAGGAAAAGCACTTCATCGCCTTTTTGTTATTTTCTTCATTTATAATTCCCTGCCAACCAAAAAATCTTATTACCTTTGCAGGTCACTTTTGGAAACAATAAAAATGTAATGATATGAATATCTCTTATAATTGGTTGAAAGAGTATGTCGATTTCGATTTGACACCGGATGAAGTTGCTGCGGCACTGACCTCCATCGGACTGGAAACGGGAAGTGTGGAAGAGGTGCAAACCATTAAAGGCGGACTGGAAGGACTGGTCATCGGCGAAGTGCTGACATGCGAAGCTCATCCTAACTCAGACCATATGCACGTCACTACGGTGAACCTGGGACAAGGTGAACCCGTGCAGATTGTATGCGGCGCTCCGAATGTAGCTGCCGGACAGAAAGTGGTAGTAGCCACGTTGGGTACAAAACTGTATGACGGTGACGAATGCTTTACCATCAAGAAATCAAAACTTCGTGGCGTGGAATCTGTCGGCATGATTTGTGCTGAGGATGAAATCGGTATCGGTACGGACCACGCAGGCATCATCGTACTGCCGGAGACAGCTGTTCCGGGTACGCTTGCCAAGGACTACTATAACATCAAGAGCGATTACGTACTGGAAGTGGACATCACTCCCAACCGTGCCGATGCTTGCTCACATTATGGGGTGGCACGCGACTTGTATGCCTACTTGATACAGAACGGTAAACCGGCTACTTTAAAGAAACCTTTGATAGACGCTTTTGCGGTAGAAAATCACGACTTGGATATTAAAGTAACTGTAGAGAACAGCGAGGCATGTCCCCGATATGCCGGCGTTACGGTGAAAGGGGTTACAGTGAAAGAAAGCCCCGAATGGTTGCAGAACAAGTTGCGTATTATCGGCCTGCGTCCTATCAATAATGTGGTGGATATTACCAACTATATCGTCCATGCTTTCGGCCAGCCGTTGCACTGCTTCGATGCAGATAAGATTAAAGGCAGTGAGGTGATTGTAAAGACCATGCCGGAAGGTACTCCGTTTGTAACTCTTGATGGCGTGGAGCGTAAATTGAACGAACGCGACTTGATGATTTGCAACAAGGAAGAGGCGATGTGTATTGCCGGTGTATTCGGCGGTCTGGATTCCGGTTCTACGGAAACCACCAAGGATGTGTTCCTTGAAAGTGCTTACTTCCATCCCACATGGGTGCGCAAGACAGCCCGTCGTCATGGATTGAACACAGATGCTTCTTTCCGTTTTGAAAGAGGTATTGACCCGAATGCCACTATTTACTGCCTGAAGCTGGCTGCTTTGATGGTAAAGGAACTTGCCGGAGGTACCATTTCTTCTGAAATAAAAGATGTGTGCGCCGCTCCTGCCAAGGATTTCCGTGTGGAACTTGCCTATGAGAAGGTGAACTCACTGATTGGTAAAGTTATTCCGGTGGATACCATCAAGAGCATCGTGACAAGTCTGGAAATGAAGATTGTAGACGAGACAGCCGAAGGGCTTACACTGGATGTTCCTCCTTACCGTGTGGACGTGCAGCGCGATTGCGATGTAATAGAGGATATTCTGCGTATCTACGGATATAATAATGTGGAGATTCCGACTACCTTGAAGTCTTGTCTGACTACCAAGGGTGAATATGATAAATCCAACAAACTGCAAAACCTGGTTGCCGAGCAGCTGGTGGGCTGTGGTTTCAATGAGATTCTGAACAACTCGTTGACGCGTGCCGCTTACTATGACAACTTGGAGTCTTATCCGTCGAAGAATCTGGTAATGTTGCTGAATCCGTTGAGTGCAGACTTGAATGCCATGCGTCAGACACTGCTTTTCGGTGGATTGGAAAGCATCTCGCACAACGCCAACCGTAAGAATGCAGACCTGAAATTCTTTGAATTCGGTAATTGTTATCACTTCAACGAAGAAAAGAAGAATCCGGAGAAAGTGCTTGCCGCTTATTCCGAAGACTATCATCTTGGTTTGTGGGTGACTGGCAAGAGGGTGACCAACTCATGGGCTCATCCGGATGAGAACAGCTCGGTATATGAGCTGAAGGCATACGTTGAGAATGTCTTTGCCAGATTGGGGCTGCACATGCATGATTTGGTTGTCGGCAATCTGACTGATGACATCTATGCTGCCGGTTTATCCGTACAGACAAGGGGGGGAAAGCGGTTGGCTACTTTCGGTATTGTAACAAAGAAGCTGCTGAAGGCATTCGATATTGACAACGAGGTTTACTATGCCGATTTCAACTGGAAAGAATTGTTGAAGGCCATCCGCAATGTGAAGGTGAGCTATACGGAAATCTCCAAGTTCCCTGCCGTGAAACGCGACTTGGCATTACTGCTCGACAAGAAAGTGCAGTTTGCGGAAATTGAGAAGATTGCCTACGAGACGGAGAAAAAGCTGCTGAAGGAGGTTTCTCTCTTCGACGTTTACGAGGGTAAGAATCTGGAAGCCGGTAAGAAGAGTTACGCGGTGAGCTTCCTGCTGCAGGATGAGAATGCCACGTTGAACGATAAGCAGATTGACAAGATTATGTCCAAACTAGTGAAGAACCTGGAGGACAAATTGAATGCCAAGCTGCGTTGATTCATTATTCAGAATTTATAATTCATAATTTAAAATACAGTTCCAATGGGAAGAGCGTTTGAATATAGAAAAGCTGCCAAATTGAAAAGATGGGGTCACATGGCAAAGACCTTTACAAGACTGGGTAAACAAATTGCTATTGCGGTGAAGGCCGGCGGTCCGGAGCCGGAAAACAACCCGACACTGCGTTCGGTTATCGCTACTTGTAAGCGTGAAAACATGCCGAAGGATAATATTGAACGTGCTATCAAGAATGCGATGGGTAAGGACCAGAGCGACTATAAGGGTATGACTTATGAAGGATACGGTCCTCACGGTGTAGCTGTTTTTGTGGATACACTGACCGATAACACTACCCGTACAGTAGCCGATGTGCGTTCCGTGTTCAACAAGTTCGGCGGTAACTTGGGAACAATGGGTTCACTGGCTTTCTTGTTTGACCACAAGTGTGTGTTCACTTTCAAGAAGAAAGACGGTATCGATATGGAGGAACTCATTCTTGACTTGATAGACTATGACGTAGAGGAAGACTACGAAGAGGATGAAGAAGAAGGTACTATCACTATTTATGGTGATCCGAAAAGCTATGCAGCTATCCAGAAACATTTGGAAGAGTGCGGTTTTGAAGATGTCGGCGGTGAGTTTACCTATATCCCGAACGATATGAAGGATGTGACTCCCGAGCAACGCGAAACCATCGACAAAATGATAGAGCGTCTCGAAGAGTTTGATGATGTACAGACGGTTTATACTAACATGAAACCGGAAGAAGGCGGAGAATAATGACATATACATACAAGACGCAAGGTACGTGTAGCAGTAACATCGAACTGAATGTGGAAGATGGTATTGTGAAAGAAGTGGCATTTTGGGGTGGATGTAATGGAAACCTGCAAGGACTTTCACGTTTGGTGAAAGGCATGCCGGTAGATGCGGTGATTGCCCGTTTGGAAGGAATTCGCTGCGGAAGACGTTCCACTTCCTGCCCCGACCAATTGTGCAAGGCATTGCACGAGATGGGGTATTGAGCCTACTGCCTGAAAGAATGGATGAGAGCCCCTGACATTGAAAGATGCCAGGGGCTTTTTTTGAACCTAACATGGAGGTATTTGTTATTATTTGAGTATTTTTACGCTCTTAATTGAACAGACACAATGAAGAATATTTTTAAAGACTTGAAACGGAGAGACCACAAACGCTATCTGGGCGGTCTGGACGTTTTTAAATATATAGGTCCCGGACTGCTGGTGACTGTGGGCTTTATTGACCCGGGGAACTGGGCATCTAATTTTGCGGCAGGGTCTGAATTTGGCTATTCATTGCTGTGGGTCGTGACTTTATCCACTATCATGCTGATTGTATTGCAGCATAATGTGGCGCATCTTGGCATTGTAACCGGCTTGTGCTTGTCCGAAGCCGCTACCAAATATACTCCTTCCTGGGTGTCGCGTCCCATATTGGGTACAGCAGTGCTGGCTTCCATCTCGACTTCGCTGGCAGAGATATTGGGAGGTGCCATCGCTTTGCAGATGCTGTTTGACATTCCCATCATATGGGGCTCTGTCTTGACTACCGTATTTGTAGTCGTCATGCTTTTCACTAATTCCTACAAGAAGATAGAACGTTCCATCATTGCTTTTGTTTCGGTCATCGGGCTCTCCTTTATCTATGAGCTGTTTCTGGTGAAGATAGATTGGCCGCTGGCCGCACAAGGGTGGGTGACACCTTCGTTCCCGCATGGGAGCATGCTGATTATCATGAGTGTGCTCGGTGCGGTGGTGATGCCGCATAATCTGTTTCTGCACTCGGAAGTGATACAGAGCCATGAATATAATAAGAAAGATGATGCGTCCATCCGCAAGGTGTTGAAATATGAATTGTTCGACACGCTGTTCTCTATGATTGTGGGATGGGCTATCAACAGTGCCATGATACTGCTGGCTGCGGCAACTTTCTTTAAAAGCGGTATTCAGGTGGAAGAGTTGCAGCAGGCCAAATCCTTGCTGGAGCCGTTGCTGGGGAACAGTGCTGCCGTGGTTTTTGCATTGGCATTACTGATGGCGGGTATATCTTCCACGATAACCAGCGGTATGGCGGCAGGTTCTATCTTTGCCGGTATTTTCGGAGAATCCTATCATATCAAAGACAGTCACTCGCAGGTGGGTGTGATTCTGTCATTGGGTATTGCACTGCTGCTGATTTTCTTTATCGGAGACCCGTTCAAAGGACTGCTGATTTCACAGATGATACTGAGCATCCAGCTGCCGTTTACGGTTTTCCTGCAAGTGGGACTGACTTCTTCACGCAAAGTGATGGGGCAGTATGTAAACAGCAAATGGAGTACATTTGTACTTTATGCCATTGCTGCGGTGGTCACTGTGCTGAATATCATGCTGCTGGTATCCGAGTTGACATCTTGAATAATTCATTTCTAAGAAATCAAATAAGTATGAAGATTATTACATATAACGTAAATGGGCTACGGGCTGCCGTGACAAAAGGTTTTCCCGAGTGGCTGGCACAAGAGCAGCCGGATGTGCTTTGTTTGCAGGAAACAAAGCTGCAACTGGAACAGTATCCGGCAGAGGCGCTGGATGCTTTGGGGTATAAGCATTACCTATATTCTGCACAGAAGAAGGGGTATAGCGGAGTCGCTATTTTGAGCAAGCAAGAACCGGACCATGTGGAGTACGGCATGGGCATTGAAGAATATGATAACGAAGGGCGCTTTATCCGTGCCGACTTCGGTGATGTGTCCGTTGTGAGTGTTTATCATCCTTCCGGTACCAGCGGTGACGAACGCCAGGCCTTCAAGATGGTCTGGTTGGAGAAATTCCAGGAATATGTATTGGAGCTGGAACGTACGCGTCCTAAACTCATTCTTTGCGGCGATTATAATATCTGCCATGAGGCAATAGACATTCACGACCCTATCAGGAATGCCACCAACAGTGGCTTCCTGCCTGAAGAGCGGGAGTGGATGACGCGCTTTCTCAATGCGGGATTCATAGATTCCTTCCGTTGGCTTCATCCCGACAAGCAGGAATATACGTGGTGGAGCTATCGCTTTAATTCACGTGCCAAGAACAAAGGGTGGCGCATTGATTATTGCATGGTGAGTGAACCGGTGCGCCCGATGTTGAAGGAGGCGAGAATATTGGGTGACGTTGTTCATTCGGACCATTGTCCGATGTTGTTGGAAATTACAGAATAATGATGATGGAAACAAAAGACAGAATCGAAAAAGCTGTGGAGCTTTTCAAGAGTGGCTATAACTGTTCGCAATCGGTAGTGGGAGCTTTTGCAGATATGTATGGCTTTACAGAAGAGCAGGCTTTCCGGATGTCCGCCTCTTTTGGTGGTGGCATAGGTCGTATGAGGCAGACATGCGGTGCTGCATGCGGCATGTTCCTATTGGCCGGATTGGAAAAAGGAGCTGTGGAAGGCAAGGACCGTGAAGGTAAGGCGGCAAACTATGCGTTGGTGCAGGAGCTGGCTGCTGAATTCAAGAAACGAAATGGCTCTTTGATATGTGCTGAATTGTTGGGGTTGAGAAAACCGGAAGGTTCGTCCGTTCCGGAAGCCCGTACCGAGCAGTATTATGCTAAACGCCCGTGTGCCAGGATGGTAGAGGTAGCTGCCCAAATTTGGACCGAATACCTGGAAAAAACGTCCTCAAAGTAAGAAAAAAGAACTTTTTTACTCCTTAGTAAGAAAAAAAAGTGCCTAATAACGTGTTGTATAACATAAATATACCTATCTTTGCAGCGATATAAAAACACCGACATCTCTATCTTTGGAGATGAGGATAACGTTTAACTAAAAGCAAATAGAAATGTTAAAAGAAAAAGCTGGTAATGTTGCAGGACAGATTTGGACTGCACTGAATGGCACAGATGGCTTGACTCACAAGCAAATCAAGAAAGCAACTAAACTGATCGACAAGGACTTCTTCCTGGGATTGGGCTGGTTGTTAAGAGAAGACAAGGTTTCTACTTCTGAAGTGGAAGGCGAATTGTTTGTAAAGCTGAACTAAGCGAGGAATTGATTGGAATGTTATAAAAAGATGCGTTGGTACATGAATATGTTATCAACGCATTTTTTTTATTTGCTCTGTTTTCACTATCTTTGCGCACCCATTAATAGATAGTTATTGACAATGAAGAATATACGAAATTTTTGCATTATTGCCCATATCGACCACGGTAAATCAACCTTGGCAGACCGTCTGCTGGAATTTACCAATACTATACAAGTAACTAACGGACAGATGCTGGATGACATGGACCTTGAGAAGGAAAGAGGTATCACCATCAAGAGCCATGCCATACAAATGGAGTATACCTATAAAGGTGAAAAGTATATTCTGAACTTGATAGACACTCCGGGACACGTGGACTTCTCGTACGAGGTGTCACGTTCCATCGCCGCTTGTGAAGGAGCCTTGCTTATTGTAGATGCTTCGCAAGGAGTGCAGGCGCAGACCATTTCAAACCTCTATATGGCGATTGAGCATGATTTGGAGATTATCCCCGTCATCAACAAATGTGACATGGCAAGCGCCATGCCCGAGGAAGTGGAGGACGAAATCGTTGAACTGTTGGGCTGCAAGCGTGATGAGATTATCCGTGCTTCCGGCAAAACAGGCATGGGAGTGGAAGAGATTCTGGCTGCGGTCATTGAGCGTATCCCTCATCCGGAGGGTGACGAGGAAGCTCCGTTGCAGGCGTTGATTTTCGATTCTGTCTTCAATTCTTTCCGTGGTATCATTGCATATTTCAAGATAGTGAACGGTGTGATTCGTAAAGGGGATAAAGTGAAATTCTTCAATACAGGCAAGGAATATGATGCGGATGAAATCGGAGTGCTCAAAATGGAAATGATGCCACGTCCGGAGTTGCGTACGGGGGATGTGGGCTATATCATCTCGGGTATCAAAACCTCTAAGGAAGTGAAAGTAGGTGATACGATTACGCATATTGCCCGTCCTTGCGAAGAGGCCATCGCCGGTTTTGAGGAGGTGAAGCCGATGGTTTTTGCCGGTGTGTACCCCATCGAGGCAGAAGATTTCGAGGACTTGCGTTCTTCTTTGGAGAAGTTGCAGTTGAATGATGCTTCGCTGACTTTCCAGCCTGAGTCTTCATTAGCTTTGGGCTTTGGTTTCCGTTGCGGTTTCCTTGGGCTGCTCCATATGGAGATTGTGCAGGAACGCCTTGACCGTGAATTTGACATGAACGTTATCACCACCGTGCCCAACGTTTCCTACAATATCTATGACAAGCAGGGAAATATGACTGAAGTGCATAACCCCGGCAGCATGCCCGACCCTACTATGATAGACCGTATTGAGGAGCCCTATATCCGTGCCTCGGTGATTACCACCACTGATTACATCGGCCCTATCATGACTCTTTGTCTGGGCAAGCGTGGCGAGCTGGTGAAGCAGGAATATATTTCAGGTAACCGTGTAGAAATATACTATGATATGCCTCTTGGCGAAATAGTTATCGATTTCTATGATAAATTGAAGAGTATCTCTAAGGGATATGCCTCTTTTGACTATCATCCCAACGGTTTTCGTCCTTCCAAACTGGTGAAGCTGGATATTTTGCTGAACGGTGAGCCGGTGGATGCTCTTTCTACCTTGACACACTTTGACAATGCCTACGAATTGGGACGCCGGATGTGCGAGAAGTTGAAAGACCTGATTCCGAGACAGCAGTTCGATATCGCCATTCAGGCTGCTATCGGTGCCAAGATTATTTCCCGGGAAACGATTAAGGCTGTGCGTAAGGACGTAACGGCCAAATGTTATGGAGGTGACGTGAGCCGTAAACGAAAATTGCTTGAGAAACAGAAGAGAGGTAAGAAGCGTATGAAACAGATTGGTAATGTGGAGGTACCTCAGAAAGCGTTCCTGGCAGTCTTGAAGCTGGATTGATGTCAAAAGGATGAAATCTTAAATCAAATATACTTCTTTATGATTATTTTACGTACTGTGAAAAACTTCTCGTCGCTGAATATAGCGGCGAGCATCTTGCTGTTTTTGATGGCTATTTTGGCGGCCGTTATTGCTAATTCGCCGATGGCTCCGTTGTATCAGGGCTTTCTTTTGCAGGAACTGCATCTGCGCATCGGAGACTTTAATTTGTTCTCCCATGGCGGTCATCCGTTGAAAATGATTGAGTTTATAAACGACTGCTTGATGACTGTTTTCTTTCTGGCTGTGGGGTTGGAGATAAAGCGGGAACTGCTGGTGGGTGAACTTTCTTCCTTTCGTAAGGCCTCTTTACCCTTTGTAGCGGCATGTGGCGGTATGCTGGTGCCGGTCATTGTCTATTCACTTTTGGTCGTTCAGGGTACTCCGGAAACGCGCGGTATGGCTATACCGATGGCTACGGATATTGCTTTTTCATTGGGTGTACTCAGTCTGCTGGGTAAACGGGTGCCTTTGAGTCTGAAAATTTTCCTGACGGCATTTGCAGTGGTCGATGATATTGGCGGCATTCTGGTTATTGCCATTTTCTATAGTTCCGAAGTGGCATACGGATATCTTATTGTAGCTGCTGTCCTTTATTTCTTCCTTTACTATATGGGGAAATTCGGTATGACACAGAAGATATTCTTCCTGCTTATCGGGGTAATTATTTGGTATTTGTTCCTTCAGTCGGGCATTCACAGCACTATTTCCGGAGTGATACTGGCCTTTGTAATACCGGCCCGTCCCCGTTTGGATGCCGGGAAATACATTAAACGCATCCGCGACATTATCGGTGATTTTCCGGTTACCAAATCAGATAATATTATATTGACCAATGAGCAGATTGCCACTCTAAAACAAGTGGAGCGCGCTTCTGATCATGTAATTAGTCCTTTGCAATCCCTGGAAGACAATTTGCATGGTGCGGTAAACTTTGTGATACTGCCGCTCTTTGCCTTTGCCAATGCCGGTGTGGTGTTCAGTGGAGGCGGTGGCGTTGTTGGAGCTGTTAGTATAGCGGTGGCTGCAGGATTGCTTCTTGGCAAGTTTATCGGTATTTTTCTGTTTACCTGGCTGGCGGTCAAGAGTGGTTTGTCCTCAATGCCTCCGGGAATGAATTGGAGAAGTGTTGCCGGAGTATCCTTGTTGGGGGGTATTGGCTTTACGGTATCTTTATTTATTGCCAACCTTTCTTTTGCAGGAGAATATCCGGATCTGCTGAACCAGGCGAAGTTTGGTGTATTGCTGGGAACGATTGTTGCCGGTATGTTGGGATATATGGTACTGAATGCGGTGTTGCCGAAGGTTAAGAACAAATAGATCTCCACTTTGGAATACTGGACGAAGAATCGGTTCTTTAGGGATATTCGGTAAATCCTCTGAAAGATAAGTTGGGATGTGTCAATGATTTAAGAAAACGTATTCTTTGTTACAGAAACAGAAGAAATAGTCCATTATTCTTAAAAAACATTCGTATCTTTGCTGATACAAGTCGAAAAGGACCTTCCGGATATGAAGCACATAAAGGCAGTTGCCGGATACATATTGATTCTTTCTCTCTGCCTCGTGTGTGCACACCCTGCCCATGCGGAGACACGGCGTATTGCGCTGATACACTCTTTCGAGCCGGGCTATCCGCCTGCTGCGAAGGCTCTGGAACTGTTGCAAAAAGAGTTCAGCCTTCTCGGCTTGGACTGCGATGTACGCGAATACTATCTGGACTGCGACCGCTACATGGAGGAGGCAGAAAACCTCCGTATGGCCGGTTTCGTGGACGACCTCTCTGCCTGGGGAGCCGAGTTGATAGCCGTGCTCGACGACCAGGCTGCCTATGCGCTGATGGCATGCAGACACCCGTTGGCGCATGAAATACCCGTTGTGTTCAGCGGTGTGAACTATCCCAACATATCTCTGCTCCTGCAATACCCCAACATCACGGGCTATGCCGACACGCCCGATTACTTGCGTACCATACGCATGATAGAGAGTATCATGGGAAAGTCGCGCATCTGCCTGATGAACGGACAAGTGTTTCTGGACCGCAAGATATGGCATGCGTTGAATGAGCAGTGTCGTGGGCAGGGGTTCGCCATCGTGACCTCTACCGAGGGTGCTTACTTTGCCGGTTCCTCCTATCACCGTGTGCGCGAGAGGGAGACTATCAGCCCTATACTGAAACGGCAGAACATAGACGTGTTGCTGGACACCACGAAGATTGTGCGCATGACGAGCGACTCCATAGCGATACGCCATCTGATGTGGCTGGGACGCGGCGACAATACGTTGCTGCTCTACACCAAGCGAGACTATACCACCAAGCGTGTGGGCATGCTCTTCGACAATCCCACGTTTCAGACCATCAACGAGGGCTTCGGCTTTGCCGACTACTTGCTGGGAGGATATTTCACTCCACTGGAAAGCCAGATAAGATACATGGCGACCGGTATCAAGGAACGCCTCGAAGGGCGGATGCCCCGGCAGCAGGTGACGGAATGCGCCAAGCAGTACGTGCTGAACTGGCATGTGCTGCAGAAGTATGGCATCCCGCTCGAGAGCATTCCGGCAGAGTACACTGTGATGTATATCCCTTTTTCGGAGCGCTACCGCTATCCTATACTTATCGGTTCCATCTTGGGCGCAGTCTTCGTGCTGACGGTGATAGTCTTGCTCTCCTTCAGCCTGCTGCGCGAACGCAGGCGCAAGCGTGAGGCATTGCGAAACCTCCTCTACGAGCATGAGACCCTCTGCCTGGCCATCGAAGGAAATTCTACCTACGCCTGGCGACTGGAGGGAGATTCCGTGTCCTGCGACTCGCAGTTTTGCGAGCTTATTCATCATCGCCCCGGCAGTCTTCTGCTCGATGAAATCACTCCCTACATCCATCCCGACGACTTACCCGCCTTCCGCAAGAACATAGCGGCAAGGCATGAACGCACGCACCACAAGGGGCAGTATCGCTGTAACTTCACCGGTGAGTTCCAGTGGTGGGAGTTCAGCTACAATACCATCCACACCCCCGGACACGCACCCATCATAGCCGGATTGCTGCAGAATATCCAGGAACTGAAAGACCACGAGCAGGAGCTGATAGAATCCCGCGAGCTGGCGGAGCAGGCCGAGCTGAAACAGTCGTTCCTCAACAACATGAGCCATGAAATCCGCACTCCGCTTAATGCCATTGTCGGCTTCTCGGACATGCTGGCTAACGAGCCGGAGTTCTCCGACGAAGAGCGGCAGGAGTTTGTGGACATTATCAACACCAATACCAAACTGCTGCTGAAACTGGTGGGCGATGTGCTGGAACTGTCGCGCATCGAGTCGGGTAATCTCTCGTTCACCTTTCAGCGGGAGAGTGTGCGCCGGCTGCTCGATGACGTCTATCAGACGCATAGCCTGCTTATCCGGCCGCCGTTGCAGTTCCTCAAGGATTTCCCTCCCGAAGATGTGCAGGTGAATGTAGATCCCATGCGACTGACACAGGTACTCACCAACTTCCTGAACAATGCCAACAAGTTTACGAAAGGAGGCAGCATCCGGCTGGGGTATTGCTGTCCGTCCGGCATGAGCGAGGTACATCTTTATGTGGAAGACACCGGCATAGGCATTCCGCACAGCGAGCAGAAGATGATTTTCGAGCGTTTCTACAAGCGCAGCGAGTTTTCCCAAGGCGTCGGGCTGGGCTTGTCCATCTGTGTGCTCATTGTCGAAAAGATGGGAGGACGCATCGAACTCCAGTCCGAGGAAGGCCGTGGAAGCCGTTTCACAGTGGTACTGCCTTGTATTGAATAAATCCTGATAACTCCCTCTGCCTCCCTTCATCTTCCTTCTCCCTCCTTTCAATGAAAAAGACCATGCAAGTTCTTAAAATTTGTAATCGTAATGTAATGGCTTTATATATAATTTTGCGTACTATTGCCTTTATTTTGAGACATATAACGTTTTAAGGAGCTAATTTAAAAGAGATTATGTTAAAGAAAGTGGGGGCATACTGACGGTGCTGCTGGTACGGGATTTCCGGGACAACCCTTATTGTTTTTGGCTTTCTTTACTTTATTGTATTTCAACCTCCATAATCACTGGATTGTGGTCGCTGCACAAATCCAGGTCCGGAGAGTAGTATGCAATACCCTTCAGGCTGGGGGAGTGGAAGATGTAGTCAATACGCAACATGCGTTTGGCATAGCGGTAGGTGTACATGTATCCGTTTCCGGCAGTGCGGAATCCGTCTTTGAGGGTTTTCCTCAAATGATGGTAGGTGTAGGAGGAAGGTATTGAGTTGAAGTCGCCGCATAGCAGCACGGGATAGGGGCTGGTCTTGGCGTAGTGGCTGATGACGTAAGTCTGCGTGGCCCGCTTCATGAAGTTTTCGTGCAGGGTGCCTGCGGCATCTTTGGCTGCCTGGACTTCGCGGCGGGTGTCGTCGGTGGCCAGCTCGCGTTCCCACTTCCTGCGCTTCTGGCTAACGCTGGTGGTCTGCAGGTGGTTGTTTATCAGACGTATGGTATCCGTACCCATCACTACATCGCACATCATGCTACAGTTGGAGCTGTGCTGGTAAGTGATGAAACGGTGGTTCGCCAATGGATAGCGGCTGAATACGGCGATAGGCAGTACGCCCTTGACGGAGTCTTCAGAAGGGATGAGCGCGTGTGACCAATGCGAGAGTACGCGCCGTATGCTGTCTGTGGGGAAGTCACTGTTGTCTCCGAACTCCTGGAAGCACAGCACATCCACGCCCTCCTGCTGCATGTACCGGGCTATCTCCTTGCAGGAATAACCGGTAATCTCACCTCCAAAGTTGTGTATGTTGTAGGTGGCTATCTTCAGATACTTGCCTGCCGGGGTCTTGTCTTTCGGCAGGTGGAGCTGGAAGACAGACGTCAGATATCCCCAGTTGCAGAAGAATGCCACCAGCGGAACCAGTGCCCAGCGCTTACGGGCCAATGCCCAGCAGAGTGCCGTTATCAGATTGACAATCAGGAGTACGGGCACTGCCAGCCCCAGTAATGGCATGATGACGGAATCGACCGGAGCTACATTTCCTGAGAAGGCTGCCATTATGGTGATGGTGGCCAAGACGAATGTCGCTGCTATCAGACAGATGTAGAACAGACCTTTTACGGCGGATTTTCCCATGTTGTTTGCTTATTTATTCACTACGTTCACCGGCTTGCCGTCTTGGTAGGCCTTGATGTTCTCGAGCATAATCTGCATGAGGCGTTCGCGCGCGGCGGTGCTTGCCCAGGCAATGTGCGGAGTGATGTAGCAGTTGCGGGCGGAGAGCAACGGATTGTCGGCACGGGGAGGTTCTTGCGAGAGTACGTCTACGCCGGCGGCATAGATGGTACCGTTGTTAAGTGCATTGGCAAGGTCTTGTTCGTTGATGAGAGGGCCGCGTCCGGTATTGATGAGAATGGCGGTGGGCTTCATCAACCGAAGCCGTTCTGCATTCACCATCTCGCGGGTGGAGTCGGTGAGGGGACAGTGCAGACTGATGATGTCACATTCGCGGAACAACTCGTCCAGCTCCATCTTGCGGATTTCGGGAGGAAGCTGGAAGTTGGTCTTGGAGGTGTAGGCACATACCTTCATACCGAAGCCGATGGCGATGCGGGCGGTGGTGAAGCCGGTGTGGCCCAGGCCTACGATTCCAAGCTTCTTTTCGCGCAGTTCGATGAGAGGCGTGTCCCAGAAGCAGAAGTCCTTGCTTGCTGTCCAGCGGCCCCGGTGCACCTCTTCAGAGTGGTGTTGCACTTGCTGGGTGATGTTCAGAATATGGGCAAAGACCATCTGGGCAACGGAGTCGGTGCTGTAGGCGGGAATATTGGTGACAATGATGCCGCGTTCTTTGGCAGCGGCGGTGTCTACGATGTTGTATCCGGTAGCCAGCACACCGATGTATTTCAGTTCGGGCAGTGCCGCCATGTGCTCGGCGGTGAGCACGGTTTTGTTGGTCAGCAGGATTTCTGCACCAGCGGCGCGTTCCAATACTTCCGCAGGGGCGGTGCGGTCGTAGATGGTGCACTCGCCCAAGGCTTGCAATTCGTCCCAGCAAAGGTCACCGGGGTTGGCGGCATAGCCGTCTAATACTACTATATTCATGGAGTTATGAGTTATAAGTTATTTGTTGTGGGGATTTTCTGTATCCGACTTTTAATCTCTAACTTTTAATTTTTAATTTTAATTGATAGTTTACCATTTCTTTTCCTCTCCCCAGAGTTGCTGCATCCGTTCCTTGTGCTTCTGCTCGGCAGGGTTGAGTTGTGGCTCCCAGATACGGCGGTCTTTCAATTCGTCGGGCAGGAATTGCTGCTTGACGAAGTTGCCGGGGTAGTCGTGGGCGTACTTGTACTTCTCGCCGTAGCCCAACTGCTTCATCAGCTTGGTGGGCGCATTGCGCAGGTGCAGGGGGACGGGGAGGTTGCCCGTTTCGCGTACCAGTTCCAGGGCATTGTTGATGGCCATATAGGCTGAATTACTCTTGGGGCTGGTGGCAAGGTATATGGTGGCTTCTGCCAGGGGGATACGTCCTTCGGGCCATCCCACTTTCATCAACGTGTCGAAGCAGGCGTTGGCAAGTAGCAGCGCGTTGGGGTTGGCCAGTCCGATGTCTTCGGAAGCGGAGATGACGAGGCGGCGAGCTATGAAGGCAGGGTCCTCACCGCCTTCTACCATGCGTGCCAGCCAGTAGATGGCGCCATCCGGGTCGCTGCCGCGAATGGATTTGATGAAAGCGGAGATGATGTCGTAGTGCATCTCGCCGTCCTTGTCGTAGGCAAGAGGGTTCTGTTGAAGGCGTTCGGTCACCATGTCATCCGTGATGAGGACAGGGTCGGTGGCTTCGGAATCTATCACCAGTTCGAGGATGTTGAGCAGCTTGCGGGCGTCTCCTCCGCTGAAGCGGAGCATGGCAGTGGTTTCTTTCAGTTCTATTTTCCGTTCCTTCAGCACGGTGTCCGTGGTGATGGCGCGTTGCAGCAGTTCCAGCAGGTCGTCCTTCTCCAGTGACTTCAGGGTATAGAGCTGGCAGCGGGATAGTAGCGGGCGGATGACCTCGAACGAAGGGTTCTCCGTGGTGGCGCCTATCAGCGTCACGGTGCCTTGCTCCACGGCTCCCAACAGCGAGTCTTGCTGCGACTTGCTGAAACGGTGTATCTCGTCGATGAAGAGGATGGGACTGGCTTGCGAGAAGAAGCGGTTGCTCTTGGCACGCTCTATCACGTCGCGTACATCCTTCACACCGCTGGTCACGGCACTAAGTGTATAGAAAGGGGTTTCCAGCTTGTTGGCGATAATCTGTGCCAGGGTTGTCTTTCCCACTCCCGGAGGGCCCCATAAGATAAACGAAGAGATACGTCCTGCATCAATCATCTTACGCAGCACTGCACCCGGTCCCACTAAATGTTTCTGACCGATATATTCATCTAATGTTCTTGGTCTAAGCCGTTCTGCTAATGGTTGCATAGTATGTAACTCTTAAAAAATCATTAATATCATGAAGCGTATACCGCCCTTCTTCACTCCCGGTATATCCGTATAGGTCAGTCGGCGTACATATTCTATGTGGAGCAGCTTGAAGATATTGTAGATACCTACACTGGCTTCCACATAGGGAGTCTTGCCCATGACGTGGCTGGTGGGTACACCGTCGCGCATGGGGAAGAGGAACAAGTCGGGATTGTTGCTCTTGTATGGGTTGTTCTTGTCCGTCAGCGTGCCCCACAGACCACGGATGCGGAACATCTCGCGCCACTTCAGCTTCTTGATGAGCGGGATGCGGTTGAAGAGTTTTCCGTTCATGTCGTAGCTTAGGTTGAGGGAGGCGTAACGGTCGTTCAGGAACTCCATGTTGTTGATGAGGTTGAAGGACTCGTTGTTCTGCGTGATGTACGAGAGGTTTGCCATCGGTAGGTTCAGCAGGGGGAAGGGAACGGTGTTCCATTGCGCACCGGCACGTGCCGTTACGTCCAGCTTGCCCCACGAGCCGAGCCAGAAGCGCTTCCGGATGCTGGCTTCCGTCAGGTTGAAGTTGTACTCTCCACCCAGCACACCCTTGAATCCGGCGGTGTGGGAGAGGGTGAAGGTGGGCGCATCCAACGATACGGGCACGCGGCGCTGTTTGGTGTTGACGAAGGTTTCGCCGGGAGCGTAACGCAGGGTCACACCCAGCTCGGTAGTGGTGATGTCGTGCACCAGCGTATTCTTTTCATCCCACTGTCCGGGTGTTTCTCCGTTGTTCTTCCAGTATTGCAGTTGCCCCGCAGGCTGGTCGTTGCGGTGGCGTGCCATGGCCTGTACGGAGAAGCCGGTATTGGTTTCCAGCTCGTAGGTCAGCGTGGCATCGCGCATGTAGGACATCTGGTCTACCGTGGTCCATTTCCAGCCGACAAATAAGTTGTCCTTGTCCGTGGCGAGGTACTTGTCCATGGGAGACATCACGTCGTAGGTGTACTTGAAGGCGATGTAGTGCTTCGGGAACTCCCACAATACGTATTCGCGTTTGTTGAAGGAGTAGGCCACCTGCCCGGAGTAGAACCATTTCTTGTCCTTGGTTCCGTAGGCGCCGTAACCGCTCAGGCTCCAATGCGGGTCGAGGTTACCGGTTGTCATACCGCTCAGACGGAAACGGGTGCCGTTGACGTAGTTGCTGGTTATCATTGTATTGATAGGACCGAAGTCGAACTTACTGGGATGCTTCTTGCTGCCCGTTTCCACGAAGTTCTCAATCAAGGCTTTCGCTCCGAAGATGACGTACTTGAAGCCGGGAATCTGTTCGATGCGGTTCATGAATACGTCCATCGTGCTCTCCTTCTTGGTGAGAGGCACTTGGCGCACTTTCGCCCAATACTCGTCGCTCTTGGCAAGCATGTTCGCCTCCTTGATGACATTTCCTTTCAGGCGGAAGAGGCGGGGTTCTATCTCTGTGAACTGATAGTCGCTGTACTTGGTGGTCCGCTGTACTTCCAGGCCTTGGATGCCTTTCACAAAGTGCAGTTCCACGGTCATGTCGTCATCGGTCAGCACCCAGTTTCCGTCGGGCAGTTGTTCGAACTGCTGCACGATGTCGAGGTTTTCCACGAAGTTGACACCCGTCTTCTTGGGCAGGTTCATGGTACATTTCTTCACGGCATAGGTGGAGTCCTTCACCACGTAGAGGTGCCCCGTGAAACCGAAGTCCTGCGGGTTCTGGGGAACGAAAGTCAGATGCACGCACTCCTGCCTATCCACCATGAGCGTGTCCATCAAGTAGTATTTGTAGAAGCTGATAGCTCCGCGGCCGATGGGGCTGACGAAGCGGCGTTGCAGCAGGCGGATGTCGTCGTCGTAGATGTTGATGTCGGAGAATACGTCCGTAAGGATGGTCCCCAGCATGTCTCCGGTGTTGAAGAACTCTTCGATACCGGTGGAGTTCATACCTTCGATGATGGTCTTTTCGCTCTTGGGGTTTTTACGGAAAATGGTCTTGCTGGCCGTCTCCTTGATGGAGATGGGTAGAATCATTTTGTTGGTCTTGGGTGATACCTCCACCTGGTCTTTGAAGAAGGAGAATTTCTTGTAGATGCCTTTCTCCATTTTGTCAGGGGTGACGTCGTTGAGCGACATCTTCATCTTTTCGTACTTCTGGTACTGGTAGTAGTCGTTCTCTTCCAGTTTCAGCGCCTTCTTGTTCTCGATGACCTTCTTCATGAACTCCACGGCGGGGTTGTTCTTGCGGGAATATTTCTCCTTTTTGGGCTTCACCACGACCTCGGAGAGCATGATGTCATCCGATTGCAGTTTGACGTTCAGCACCCGGGTGCCGGGTTTCAGTTTTACTTTCTTGGTGATATAGCCTACGGCGGAGAACGTCAGCTCATCCCAGCCTTTGCGGGTTTCCACCTGGTATTCACCGTTTGCGTTGGAGATGCCGCCTACACCTTTCCCTTCATACTGTACGGTGATGTACATCAGCGGTTCGTTCGTGAGGGAGTCTGTGATGACACCCTTTATCTGGGCGGATGCGCTGATGGAGACGAACAGTGACAGCAGGAAAAGGGCGTAAATTGTATATCTTTGCTTCATAAGTTACAGATAATTCGGGCGCAAAGTTAACAAATTAAGGTTAATCAAGAAGCAAATATAGACTAAAGAAACGGGAGATATGGTTAAATGAACGTGAAAGTCGTATGTCTTGTTTGCCGGATACAGATAAAAAACGTACAGAATCCTTATAGAAAAGTTGCCGGATATAAAGGATAAAGTTGCACAACGTATGGAGAAAGTTCTATCCCAAGCCTTGGGATAGAAAGACCCAAGCTTGGGATAAGCGTCCGTAGGTTTGGGATAGACGTTTGCAAGCTTGGGATAGAATTTATGGAGGATTATGAATTGTTGCCGTTCAGTAGTGTCTGTACGATGCGTTCCGCCGTTCGTCCGTCCCAGCGGTCGGGCAGGGTGGTGTGCTTCCATTCTCCGTGCAGCAGCTTGTCGAGCGAGGCGGAGAGAGCGAAGGAATTTTCGCCTACCAGCTCGTTGGTACCGATGCGCCAGGTTTCGGGATGCTCGGCATAGGTATTGAGGGTGATGCAGGGGACGTCGAGGAAGGTAGCTTCTTCGGCGATGTTTCCCGAGTCGGTGACGATGCCCCGTGCCTGGTTGATGAGGAATCCGAAGTGCAGGTAACTCTGCGGAGGCAGGATGTGCAGGTTGGGAGCATTCACTTCCAGCGACTTCACCGCCTTTTGCACGTAGGGGTGTAGCGGGGCGACGATAGGCATGCCGCCGGCCTTCTCGATGACGGTCTGGAGCAGGGAGTGCAGTACGGCTTTCTTCTCCAGCAGGTCGCGGCGGTTGAGGGTGAGCAGCAGGTAGTTCCCTTTCCGCAGGCCGAGGCTGGAGAACCACATGGGCTGCACCAGGCGGTGGCGGTTGAAACGGATGGTGTCAATCAGTATGTTGCCCACGTAGTGGATATATTCGGGTATCATGCCCTCCTGGTTGAGGTTGCGGTTGGCCACCATGCCGGCGGTGAAGAGATAGTCGGAAATGGCGTCCACGATGGTGCGGTTCACCTCGCGGGGCATGTTCATGTCGAAAGAGCGTGTGCCGGCTATGACGTGCGCCACCTTCAGTCCGCGCTTCTTGGCGACGATGGAGCAGCTCATGGTGGCGGTCATGTCATCTACCACCAGTACGACTTGTGCCGGATGCCCGTCCAACTCCCGCTCGAAGGCGAGCATGATGGAGGCTGCCACCTGCGAGTGGTTGTGTCCGGTGACACCGAGGTAGGCATCCGGTTTCCTCATGGAAAGGTCGGAGAAGAGCGAGGCATCCAGGCTGGTGTCATCCTGCGGACCGGTGTAGACGATGCGGTAGGAGATGTTCTTTCCTGCCTCTCTGGCGGCGTCGATGGCGCGGCAGATGGGGGCTATTTTCATGAAGTTGGGGCGTGCGCCCGATACGATTGTTATTCTCATTGTCGTAGTTGGTGAAAAATGATACGACAAAAATACGTTTTCTTAGGGAAATTATTTGTTACTTTGCCTATTATTTTCAGAGTGTCTGTTGAAAATACACACTTATTCAATGTTTAATTTATAATTTTTAATTTTTAATTCTCAAAGTGATAATGCCAACATTTGTTCAGATACTCGATTTCATTGGCACATTTGCCTTTGCCATCAGTGGCATACGCCTGGCCTCGGCCAAGCGGTTCGACTGGTTTGGAGCGTATGTGGTGGGTTTTGTGACGGCCATTGGCGGCGGTACGATACGCGACCTGTTGCTGGACGTCACCCCGGGCTGGATGACGGATCCCATTTACTTGATTTGTACCGGACTGGCCTTGTTGTGGGTCATCCTCTTCGGTAAACATCTCATCCATCTGCACAATACGTTCTTCATATTCGACAGTATCGGCCTGGCACTGTTCACGGTGGTCGGCGTGGGCAAGAGCATCGCGCTGGGCTATCCCTTCTGGGTGGCCATCATTATGGGCAGCATCACCGGGGCTGCGGGAGGTGTGATACGTGACGTATTCATTAACGAAATTCCGCTGATATTCCGGAAGGAGATTTATGCGATGGCTTGTGTGGTGGGAGGAACCTTCTACTGGATGTGCCATCTTCTGGGGATGGAGTCTTTCGTGTGTCAGATTGTGGGCGGTGTGACGGTGTTCGTTACCCGCATACTGGCGGTGAAGTATAGGATTTGCCTGCCTATCCTTTCGGGCAATGAAGAGGAGCAGGAAGGGTAGTCCGTTATCTGCTGTCTGAGAATCTCAGGGATTTTCCGGTGAAATTCCGGGCAATGTGCAAAAGAACTTCAGGTGTTAAAAATAAGATTCCCCGGCATTTGGAACCGAAATGTCGGGGAATCTTTCATATTCCTCGTTCCCCTGATAAGGGGGAAGGAGGATGGGATTGCTAAAGGGATAAAACAAGGTTAGAACAATGCATCCTTCGTGTTGAAAAGTTTGCGTTCGTTCAGTTTCACTACCTTGCCGAATTTTTCCAGTCGCTTCAGGTCAATGTTCTTTGGGTTGCCCATGATGGAAATGCAGTAAGGTTTGTCTTTGATGTTCTCTTCGTAGAATTTCACGATGTCGTCAAAGGTCAGTGCATCTACTTTCGGCAGGTTTTCCTTTGCTGGGTCGTCTGTGTAGCCTCTGTAGCCCAAGTCTACCAGTTCCATGGCTTTGTTGCGGAAGCTGGGGTGACTGGTCAGCATGGCTTGGCGGAGGTAGCTCTTGATGTTGTCGATACGTTCCGGATTTTTCGGCATGTCGTTGACGAGACCCATCAGTACGTCCAATGCATCGTTTGCCTTGTCGTTCTGGGTACCGATGTAGCCGCGCAGATAACTTGCTTTTCCGGCTATGCCTTGCGTGCCGACGAATGCGTAGGCTGTATAGGCCATGGAGCGTTTTTCGCGGATTTCGTTCAGAACGATGCCGGTGAAGTCAAGACCGAAGTATTGGTTGAATGCGCTACGCAGCACGTCGTCCTTTTTGTCTGCCTTCTGCATCGGGATGTAGAGGTGGATTTGGGCTTGTTCTGCATCGTTGTTAGGCAGGAAGTAGACGGTGTTTTCGGTCACCGGCATCATGTCCTTTGCCTGTGGGGAGTTGGACGGGCGTTCGTTGGCCACCAATGGGAGGTTCTTGCTCAGGATATCGTATACTTGGTCGAAGGGGAGTGTTCCGGTGAAGAACACCTTTGCCTCGTAGTTGGAGGCGCGGTTGATGTCGCCCGTCAGTTCTGAAATCTGTAATTCGTAAATCTCCTTGTCGGTCAGTTCCTTGATGTAGTCTGATTTCTCTCCGTAGAGCATGTACTGCCGCAGTGCTTCGTTCAGGATGCTGACGTTGTCTTTGCGCTGCTGGCGCATACCCATTGCCGAACCTTTCAGACGTGCCAGTTGCTTTTCGTCCAGTTTTGGCATCAAAATCTGGCGTGAAAGTAGCTGGCAGGCTTGCGGCAGGGTGGCTTCGTAGCCCTCCATGATGATGTAGAGGTTGTCATCATCGGCTGTCACGTGGCAGGTTGCGTTCAGCTTGCTGAGTTCTTCTTTCAACTCTTGCGGTTCGTAGGCCCCCATGATGCCTGCGTTGTTCATCAACTGGGCGGCATAGCCAAGTTTTGGGAATTCGCGTTCACCGGCTCCGTATTGTACAACCAACTGGAATACGTTATTCTCCTTGTTGGGTGTGTAGTACATCTTTGAACGGTCGTTCAGTTGCTTGATTTGCACTTCGCCGTAGTCTGCGAATTTCTCCTCCATCTGTCCGATGGGCAGGTTTTTGAATTGTGTTGCATAGAGCGATTCTTTTCCTATCGGAGGTTCTACGGGTTTGTAACCCGGCTTCTCAATCTTGGCGTTCTTGTCAGGCTTTCCTTTTTCGATATATAGGGCCAGGTAATTGTCTGACAGATATTTCTTGGCTACTCGCTTGATGTCGTCAGTGGTGATGGCCATAATCTTGTCCTTGTAATTGAGTATGTCGCCCAAGTCCTGCTCGTTGTAGAAGGCGTTCATCAGTATCATGGCCTTGTCCTCGTTCGACTCCATTTCCAGGTCGAACTGGCGGCATTTCTCGGCTTTGATGGCATCAATTTTCCAGTCCTCGAATTCTCCGTTGGCGATTTGCTGGATGGCTTTCAAGGCTTTCTTTTCGGCGCTCTTGGTCGACTCGAAACGGCGCTGGTTTTCGTCGTAGAGGGGAATGGCCGCTACGATGGCGCGTCCTTGTTCGCGGAAAGTACGGGTGTAGGCTCCGGCGCTGGTCAGTTCACCGTCCAGTACCAGCTTGTCCATAGTTCCGGTCTGACTGTTGTTGTTCAGCAGTGCCAGGGCGATGTCCAGAGCGTCTTCGTCGGGATGTCCGGCAGGTACTCCATTGAATACCATTGCCACTTGCGGGTAGAATCCTACTTTAGCCGAATACTGTTTGCGGCCCTTTATTTCGAGGTTCTGGTAGACCTTGCGCTCGGGTGAGGGTTTAGCAGCCAGACGTCCAAAGGCGGCATTGATGCGTCCGCTGATTTGTTGGGCTTTGATGTTTCCTACGAGTACCAGTACCATGTTTTCGGGGACATACCATTGTTCGTAAAATTCAATCAGCTTGCTCAGGCGGGGATTCTTCAGATGTTCGGGCAGGCCGATGATGGAACGGGAGTAAGGATGTCCCTCAAAAGCTTTCTCCATCACGAACTGGTTCTGTGCACGTCCCTGGTCATCTTGTGAACGGTTATATTCTTCGTACACGTTTTCCAGCTCCGACTGGAAGGAACGGAATACGGGATGCAGGAAACGTTGTGAGGAGATTTCCAGCCATTTGTTTATCTGATAGGCAGGGAAGGAGCTGTGATAGAAGGTCCAGTCATAGTAGGTGCCTGCATTCACCCCTTTGGCACCCATGCTTTCCATCAGGTTGGAGTATTCGTTGGGAAGTCCCAATTTTCCAGCTTTGACGGTCAGCTCATTGATTTCCTTGCTGATGGCTTCTTTTTTTGCCGGGTCGGCTTCTTCGGCCATCTGGTCGTACTTGGCGATGATTTCCTTGTAGATCGGTTCTTCTTCCGTCCAGTTCAGCGCGCCTATCTTGTCTGTTCCTTTAAACATGACGTGCTCCAGGTAGTGTGCAAGTCCCGTGTACTCTTCGGGGTCGTTGATGGAACCGGCACGTACGCCTACCAGTCCGAACACGTCCGATTTGGATTCATCTTCCCATATATATACGGAAAGACCGTTCTTCAGCTTGAACGCCTTCAGTCCTTGTCCGAAGGAGGGCAGGGAAATGATAAGGGTAGTCAGCAGAAGAAGTGACTTAAATTGAAATGATTTCATAAAATAAAGTGTTTTTATGTAATAAAAGTGTTTTCCTATATGTAGGCAAAGCTATAAAAAAATCACGTAACATTTACGAAATCTTCGGAAAAATGATGGTTTTCAGTATATAATATCACCCGTAAACTATCAGAGAGGGGGGTGTAAACTGTCAAATGATAGTTTTCACCCCTAATAAAAACCGTATTCCGTCCCCCGGGGCTTCAAATCTTCCTTATACTTGCAATCGTAAAACCTAAACCATTATTAACTATTTAAAAATTGAGCAAAGTATGAATACTTACAGTTTTAGAAAAGATTTGCTTGCAGTGCAAGAAGAACTGCTTCGCTTTGCATACAAGTTGACAGCCGACCGGGAAGAAGCGAATGATTTGTTGCAAGAGACATCTCTCAAGGCTTTGGATAACGAAGACAAATTTGAACCCGACACCAATTTCAGAGGTTGGATGTATACCATTATGCGCAACATCTTTATCAATAATTACCGGAAAATAGTTCGCGAACAGACTTTTGTGGACCAGACGGACAATCAGTATCACCTCAGCATGCCCCAGGACTCTGGTTTTGCCAGTACCGAGGGTGCCTACGACCTGAAAGAAATGCATCGCATCGTCAATGCCCTTCCACGCGACTATAAAGTCCCTTTCTCCATGCATGTGTCCGGTTTCAAGTACCGCGAGATTGCCGAACGCCTCGGCCTTCCGCTCGGAACGGTGAAAAGCCGCATCTTCTTTACGCGCCAGAAGTTGCAGGATGAATTGAAAGATTTCATCTGATAATAATTTGATAGTAGCAATATGATATATAACATATTGCTTATGATGAATTTTTAAGGGTTATTCATGACTATATGTCAGAATAATCCTTTATATTTGTATATGTTAAGTTAACCGAAGGAAAATCTCTTATTATTGACTATGATGAAAAAGGAAATTAAATTCAGTCTTGTTTACCGGGACATGTGGCAGTCGTCCGGTAAGTATCAACCCCGGGTAGACCAGTTGGTACGTATTGCTCCGTTGATAGTTGAAATGGGTTGTTTTGCACGCGTTGAAACAAACGGAGGAGCTTTTGAGCAGGTAAACCTTCTGTATGGTGAAAATCCCAACAAGGCTGTACGCGCCTTTACCGCACCTTTTAGGGAAGCAGGCATACAGACGCATATGCTCGACCGCGGGCTAAATGCACTGCGCATGTATCCCGTTCCGGCAGATGTGCGCCGGCTGATGTACAAGGTGAAGCATGCCCAGGGTGTGGACATTACCCGTATCTTCTGCGGATTGAACGAGACGCGGAATATAATTCCTTCTATCAAATATGCTCTGGAAGCGGGCATGATACCGCAGGCTACGCTCTGCATCACGTATTCTCCCGTCCATACGGTGGAATACTATGCCAGTATTGCCGACCGGTTGATTGAAGCCGGGGCACCTGAAATCTGCTTGAAGGATATGGCGGGCATCGGACGTCCGGGTATGCTAGGACAGCTTGTCAGAACCATTAAGGAGAAGCACCCCGATGTGCTGATACAATACCACGGGCATAGCGGTCCCGGACTTTCCATGGCTTCCATTCTCGAAGTCTGTGAGAACGGTGCCGACATCATCGATGTGGCGATGGAACCCATGTCGTGGGGCAAGGTTCATCCGGACATCATCTCCGTGCAGGCCATGCTGAAAGACCTGGGTTTCCAAGTGCCCGACATAAACATGAAAGCCTACATGAAAGCCCGTGCCATGACGCAGGAGTTCATTGACGAGTTCTTGGGTTATTTCATGGACCCCACCAATAAACATATGTCCTCACTCTTGCTGAAGTGCGGTTTGCCGGGTGGCATGATGGGCTCCATGATGGCCGACTTGAAGGGAGTGCATTCCGGCATCAACATGATACTGCGCGGTAAGAACGAGCCGGAACTCAGTCTGGACGACCTGCTCGTCATGCTGTTCGACGAAGTGGAATATGTATGGCCCAAGCTGGGTTATCCTCCTTTGGTGACTCCTTTTAGCCAGTATGTGAAGAATGTGGCTTTGATGAACCTCATGCAGCAGGTAAAGGGAGAGGAGCGTTGGACGATGATAGACAACCATACGTGGGACATGATTCTGGGCAAGAGCGGACGCCTCCCCGGTACTTTAGCGCCCGAGATAGTGGAACTGGCTAAGTCCAAAGGCTTTGAGTTCGTGGATACGGACCCACAGCTGAACTACCCGGATGCTCTGGATACATACCGGAAAGAGATGGACGAAAACGGTTGGGAATATGGCGATGATGACGAGGAACTCTTCGAGCTTGCCATGCACGACCGGCAGTATCGCGACTATAAATCCGGCGTTGCCAAGAAACGTTTTGAGGATGACCTGCAGCGTGCCAAGGATGCGGCGATGGCCAAAAACGGATACTCGGAAGAAGAAATCAAGAAGCTGAAGCGTGCCAAGGCAGACCCGATAATCGCGCCTTCCAAGGGGCAAGTGCTTTGGGAGGTTTCCGTCGAAGGTCCTTCTTCTGCTCCTTTCATCGGACGCAAGTACCAGCATGATGAGGTGTTCTGCTACATCTCTACGCCGTGGGGCGAATACGAGAAGATATGGACCGGATTTACCGGACGTGTGGTGGAAGTCTGTGCCAAGCAAGGGGATGTGGTCAATAAAGGGGATGTGATTGCTTATATCCAGCGAAGTGATATTTTTGCATAAAGTGGAGGATGACTGTTTTTCAGTCATCCTTTATCATCCAGCCATTTCTTGATGGTTTCCTTCAGCACTTCTTGAGTGAAGGGTTTGGTAAGGAAGTCGTTGCAACCTGCTTCCAGGGCAGCTTGCTTGTCGTGCTCGTAGGCATAGGCCGTAAGGGCGATGATGGGGACGTCCGGTACCAGTTCACGGATGATGCGAGTGGCGTCGATTCCGCCAAGGTTGGGCATTTTCATGTCCATCAAGATGAGGTCGGGGTGGACTTCCTCGAACATCGTTACGGCTTCCATGCCGTCTTTGGCATGTTTCAGCCGATAGAGTCGGCCTAAAATGGCGTTAATTAGGATGAAGTTGCTTTCTGTATCTTCGGCAATCAGGATGGTCTTGGAAGGAGGGGTAGGGAGTGCTCCGACCTCTTCATTCTTCGGGGAATCTCCGGGGGCTGCATTTTTGCCCCTCTGCTCTGTGGAGTGTGTCTCTGCTGTCGTTTCCTGGTTGTCCTCTTCTTTCTTTTCCGCCTCTGTTTTGCTGGTGGATTCCAGCGGGAGAACAAAAGTAAATGTGGTGCCTTTACCCACCTCTGAAGTGACGGATATGTTGCCACCCAGACGTTCGATGATGGTTTTGCAGATAGAAAGTCCCAATCCGGTGCCCTGGGCAAAGTTGTTCACCTTGACGAAACGTTCGAATACCCGATCCACCTTGTCCGGTGCAATGCCCATACCCGTATCGGTGACGTGGAATGCTACATACTTGCCTTCCCGGCGATACCCGTAACTGATGTGCCCGGTGGTGGTGAACTTGAAGGCATTGCCTATCAGATTGGAAATGACCTGGAAAATCCGGTTCTTGTCTCCGTCAATCACGATATTCTCGTCAGAGGGTTCGTATATCAGTTCCACTCCTTCGGGACAGCGGAAAATATGTGCGTCATGTATCTCCTTGCAGAGTGGATGGAGGCGTACGGGCGTGATGGTGAACTCCACGATGCCCGATTCTATTTTTGATAAGTCGAGGATTTCGTTAATGAGCTGGAGCAGGCGTTCGTTGTTCGATTCCACTATTTCGTAATAGCCTAGCCGTTCTTCCTCGTCGGTACTTTCGGCAATAATTCGTGAGAAGCCTACAATGGCATTGAGCGGTGTGCGTATCTCGTGGCTCATGTTGGCGAGAAAGGCAGATTTGAGCCGGTCGGAGGTCTCGGCTTTCTCCTTGGCTACGAGCAGTTCCCGTTTCATCTGTTCCATTTCCGTGATGTCCCATTCGATGTTCAGCAGGATGGGGGAGAAGTCGTTGCTTTCAATCTTCATCTTCCGTTTGTCCAGATAGATGGGATTTCCGTTTCCGTCGCGTTCTTCCGCAATCCAGTGCATCTCTTTGCCGGTTCTGGCTATTTCGATGTCTTGCGCCCTCTTTTCCTGAGCAGTCTCCAGAGGATAAAAATCGAAGTCGTCCTTTCCCAATGCCTCTTGTATGGGGATTTCGCGGTTATACGATTCGCGGTTGCGGTAGAGGTACTTGAAGTTGTTGTTGATGTCCTTCACAACAATGCCTGCCGGGAGGTTTTCGATGATTTTGTCCAAAATCTGGTTGAACTGTTTGATTTGCTGCTCATGCCGGATGCGTGTCGATACGTCTCTTCCGAATGTCCAGATGGTTCCTTCCCCTTTGTCGCTTGTCACCCAATAAGCGTTTCCTTCAATGGCGAGTACTTCCGGACGCTTGGGCAGCGGATGGTAGACGATGTATCCGTGGTTCGTCTCTCCACGTTTGACACGGTTGGCAAACTCTTTCCAGGATGTTTCATCCCTGCCGTATGAGGGCAGGTCGTATATCTTCATCCGGGTGATGTCTTGGCCATTACCGATGCCATGCCGTTCCTTGAAGCAACGGTTGCAGAATATCAGCGTGCCGTCTTCGTGTGCCGAATAAATGTCCTCGGTGGAGTTGTTGATGGCATGTGTCAGCAGATTGATGTCGTTGCGCCGTTTCTGTATGTCGGTAATGTTCTGTATGTATCCTTCTATAGTGACATTCCCGTCTTTCTGCCGTTCGCGGGCAAACGCCTTGAGGCGGATATAGAAAATGTTTCCTTGGAGGAAGATGCGGTAGTCCACGCTGTTTCCCATCTTGCCTTTCAGATTCTCTTTCATCCAGCCGGTAAAGCTTTTCCGGTCTTCAGGAAGGATAAGTTCCAGATAATTGTCCATATTGATGTGCTGCACCTCTTCCGAACACATGATGCCCGTATGGCCTGCATAACAGAATATGCGGGTCTGGGTATCGTATTGCCAGTTTCCGATGAGGGCGGCCTTTTGTATTTCGTTGAGCTCGTGGTTTTTCTTTTCGAGTTCCAGTTTGCGCTGGCTGCGTTCTGTGATGTCGCGGTACTGGCAGAGGACCATGCCGTCGTACGGGTACATGATGCATTTAAAGTAATAGGTAGTGTGACCCAGTGTCATTTCGTAATTATGGACTGAACGTACCTTTTGCGTCAGTACCTTCTTGAACTCCGGATATACTTGGTAGTAAGTGGACGGTGGTATCAGTTGGAACAGATTCTTGCCCAGCAGCTTTTCTTCCTTCATGAACCAAAGGTTTACATTGTGCACTGCGATGTCCATGCAAATGCCGTCCCGGTTCAGAAGGAGCATGGTATCTGACGTCAGCTTCAATAGTCTCTCGGCGTTTTCAGCTTGTTTCAAAATGTTTTTCATTCTTACAGTATTAGTTTCATGCCCTTCTGGCCTTCTCCCATGCGCCGCTTGCATTGCCTTTGCGCTTGTGCAGGTAGTTGAATCCTCGTATGACGTTGACGTTCATGAAGAGGAAATAGTAGGGGATGAAAAGTATCTTGTTTTTTATATGCTTCATTGAAAGGTAGTACCCCCAACTTCCCATGAGGTAGAAAAGAGCTTGTAACAGCCAGATGATGGCATACAGTAATGGCGTGCTTGTCGTAAAGATGAGAATTGTGTTGAGGGGAAGCAATAGGAACAATAGGATAGGAGTGAGCGACCAGCGCAGCACCCGGTGGGAAATATATTGGAAACAGAATGTGCCGTAACGGAATGGGTTGAGCAACGGACGCAGCCGCCAGATGGACTGCAAGCCCCCGGCAGCGATGCGCACCTTGCGCTTTTCTTCCTCGCGCATGTCTGCCGAGCCGCTTTCTACGGCATAGGCATTGGCACAATAGGCAATGGTGTGTCCCTGCATGACGATGCGCAGGGAGAGTATGAAGTCGTCGAGCAGCGTATCTGTCTGCATTTCCTCGAACAGCTCGCGGCGCACGGCAAACAGTTCACCCGCTGCGCCTACTGCCGAATAGAGGCGTGCGTCGAGCGCTTTGAGGGTGGATTCGTATTTCCAGTATAGCCCTTCTCCCCCCGAGGCAGCATTGTCCTTGCTTTGCACGGCGATACGTTTTTCGCCTGCCACGCATCCCACTTTAGGGTCGGTGAAGGCGTGCACTATCTCCCGCAGGGCTTCGCGGTTGAGGTGAGTATTGGCATCGGTGAACACGACAAGGGGCGTTTCTACGAAATGTATACCGCGGTTCAGGGCGGCTGTCTTGCCTTGGCGTTGGGGTTGGTGGAGGACGATGGCTTGCGGCCAGTGGGAGAGGCGTTCGTTGGTATGGTCGTTGCTGCCGTCGGTCACCCAGAGGATGCGTAGCTTGTCGGCGGGATAATCCAGCTCCAGGCAGTTGTGCATTTTTTCATCCACTACATCTTCTTCGTTGTAGGCGGCGATAAATAGCGTCAATGGGGGTAAAGCATCGTCGGCAGGCATCGGACGGGGCGCAGGCTTACGGAAACATTCTTTTATCTTGACCAGGATATATAATAGTATACCATATCCTATATAAGTATAGAACACTATGAATAAACTTATCCAGAAGAGTACTTCAAGGGCTTTCATGTATCCGCTCGTTTGCTTTCTTTTTTGATAAAAAGAAATGTGATTGCCAAAAGTATGGATAATCTTTTACCGATGCAAGAAAAAGAAAAGAAAAATAAAATGTTTGTTTCTCAAGGTGTTCCGATGTTATAAGGAAGTGAGCTTCCTATAGAGGTGAGCTTGAATAACCTTGTGAGTGAGAGGCGATTAAAGGCTTTCAATCATCATTCTCCATAGGAAAGGGATGGGCAGGTAGGCAGGGCGTTACTCAAAACGCTTCTGTCATATTGAAGTAAAACAACATCTGGTTGTTTACCGTGTTTTTGCCTAAATCCAGGCGGACGTTCATGCGTGGCTGTACCTCAATGCGTAGACCTACACCATAGTTGGGCAGTACACCCTCTATCTTGCCGGGAGTGGGGCCCATGAAGCCGCAGCCGGTCCAGGCTACAAAACCTATGTGGTTGAGCATCCGCTTCACCCAAGTGCTGCGGTCGGTATTGAGCATCTGTCTGTACTCTGCCATGACCACATGCGAGGACTTGTCGCGATATTGCCCCATGTAGTAGCCGCGCAGGTCGAAAGGCGTTCCGGTGAGGGCATATTGCGTCAGAGGGACGTCACCGAACACGTTCTTGGTCTGTGCCGTCCACGCGAGCACCCTGCGCTTGCCCAGTGACTTGTATTGGCGGTAGTCTATCTCTAGGCGGTAGAAGGTCTGGTCGCTGCCGATGAACTTGGCGTACATCATGCCGCGGAAATCCAGATACATACCACGGTAGGCGTTGGCAGGGACGTCACGGCTGTCGTATGTCAGCAGGAAACCGAGGCCGGAGTTGAAGTTGTTATAGCCATTAGCCGTACCGCCTGCCTCTTTGTACGAGGGTTCGTCCACCAAGAACTTGCCGGGCTCCGTCAAGTGGTCGTAATTGATGTCGATTTGAGGTCCGGCAAAGATATTGCTGTTGCCCAGTCGGAAAAGGAACCAGGGGTTGATTTGCACGCCGCTGTACCGGTATTTGCTGGTACTGTCGCTTCGTACATAATCTTTATTGGTATTATAGCCGATGCCGTAAAAGTTTTCTTCCGTATTTTTATAGCTGAACTTTCCGAAGATACGGAAACGGTCGCCCTTAAAGAAGAGTTGCGGTTTGGAGAAGAGATTGATGCCACCGTTGAACATGAAGGCGATGGCCATGGGCACTACGGAGCGCAGCTGCGTGGTGTCGCTGGGGTTCATACGGAAGGTCATTAGGGCGCTTCCTCCCAGCACGGCACCGAAGTCGGGGGTGTAGCTGGGTCCGCCCAGAATATTGTAATGCAGATTCCGACGCGCTACCTTTTGCTTGCGTAGTTCTTTTTTGGTCAGTGCAGGAACGCTGTCGTTTGTGGCGGCCGCAGTCTGTTCCTGGGCATAAAAGGTGGTGGCGAACAGCACCAGTGCGATAATGCTTAGTATATATCTTTTCATGTCGTACGAAATGTGGGTGCAAAGGAAACTATTTTATCCCGAATAGTTTTCACTGTAATAGATAATAAATCTAAAGATGTCACTAAAATTATCAAAAAAGACATTACTTTTGTCTGCTTCACGAAGCAAGACATCAATAACTAAAAACACATAATCTGAATGAAGAAACGATTTTTATCTGTAATTGTTCTGAGTGCCGCACTGCTCTCCGTGCAGGCACAAGAGGGAAAAGGGGGTATCAGCCCCGAAATGCTTGGACAAATCAAGCAAAGTTATCAAGGCACGGCTGCCGACAAGGCGCTCCGCAATGCCATAGGCAATAATGACATCCGTAAACTGGCACTCAACCAGGAGAATATGCAGGGCATGGATACCCACTTCTCCATCAAGGTAGAATCCAAAGGTATCACCGACCAGAAGTCGTCTGGCCGTTGCTGGCTGTTTACGGGGCTGAATGTGATGCGTGCCAAGACCCTTGCCGAATACGGTTTCCAGTCTTTCGAGTTCTCCGAAGTCTATCCCTTCTTCTGGGACCAGTTGGAGAAGGCAAACCTCTTCTTGCAAGGCATCATCGACACCTCCAAGAGTCCCCTGACTGATAAGACCGTAGAATGGCTCTTCCAGCATCCGCTGAGCGATGGGGGTACCTTTACTGGTGTGGCCGACATTGTTTCCAAATACGGCCTTGTTCCCAAAGATGCCATGCCCGAAACAAACAGCAGTGAAAATACCTCCCGCATGGCCAACCTCATCTCTCTGAAGCTGAAAGAGTATGGTCTGCAACTGCGTGACATGGCTGCCGCCGGTGCCAAGCCCGAAGCTCTGGAGAAGGAGAAAACTACGATGCTCGGAACCATCTACCGCATGCTGGTGCTGAACCTCGGTGTACCTCCCACGGAGTTCGACTATGTCCGCCACGATGCCAAGGGTAATCCTGTGGAGACAGAGCATCACACTCCCATGTCTTTCCTTGAGAAATATGGAGACAAACAACTGCTGACCAACTACGTAATGCTGATGAACGACCCCAGTCGCGAGTATTACAAGTGCTATGAAATAGACTATGACCGCCACCGTTACGACGGCAAGAACTGGACTTATGTCAACCTGCCCGTAGAGGACATCAAAGAGATGGCCATTGCCTCCTTGAAGGACAGCACCATGATGTACTTCTCTTGCGATGTGGGCAAGTTCCTGAACTCCGAACGCGGTCTGCTCGATGTGAAAAACTATGACTACGAATCACTGATGGGCACCACCTTCGGGATGGACAAGAAGCAACGTATCCAGACTTTCTCCAGTGGCTCTTCCCACGCCATGACCTTGATGGCCGTTGACTTGAACAAAGACGGAAAGCCCGTAAAGTGGATGGTAGAGAACAGTTGGGGAGCCGCTTCCGGTTATCAGGGACATCTCATCATGACCGACGAGTGGTTCAATGAATACATGTTCCGTCTGGTAGTGGAGACAAAGTATGTTCCCGCCAAAGTGATGGAACTGTTTAAACAAAAGCCCGTCCGCCTGCCGGCATGGGACCCGATGTTCGCTGAAGAAAAGTGATGATAAGGATTAGGGGTTAGGGATTAAGGATTAGTGGGCTGCACTATGATTCCGCAGGGTATTAATCCTTAACCCCTAATCCTTGTTCTCGTGTTCGTTAACGAAAGGGATTACGGAAATTTCTCCGTAATTCCTTTCTTTTTTACTCTTTATTCACGTTCTTTTTTGCTACTTTTGCGGCAAATTAATGAAACCATTATTTTAAATAAACGCATGGCAAATGTAATTAAGTTACGTAAAGGCCTTGACATCAACCTGAAAGGCGCTGCTGCCCAGGAACTTGTGTCTGTTAAGGAACCGGGATTCTATTCGCTGGTTCCCGATGACTATACAGGCATCACTCCGAAAGTGGTGGTCAAAGAGCAGGAATATGTGATGGCCGGGGGACCCTTGTTTATCGACAAGAATCATCCTGAATTGAAATTTGTTTCGCCCGTTAGCGGCGTAGTGACAAGCGTGGAGCGTGGTGCACGCCGCAAGGTGCTGAACATCGTCGTAGAGGCTGCCACTGAGCAAGACTATGAGGAATTCGGCAAGATGGACCCGTCCAAGATGAGCGGCCAGCAAGTAAAAGAAGCTCTTTTGCAAGCAGGTATGTTCGCTTTCATCCGCCAACGTCCGTACGACGTTATCGCTGATCCGACGGTAACTCCGAAAGCTATCTTCATTTCGGCTTTCGACAGCAATCCGCTGGCTCCCGATTTTGAATTCGCGCTGAAGGGAGAAGAAGCAAACTTCCAGACGGGACTCGACGCTTTGTCAAAGATGGCAAAGACGTATCTGGGTATTAGTGTAAAACAAAAGTCTGCTGCTCTTGTGCAGGCAAAGAACGTTACCGTAACAGCTTTCGACGGACCACATCCGGCAGGCAACGTGGGTGTACAGATTAACCACATCTCTCCGGTAGTGAAGGGTGAAACGGTCTGGACCATCAGTGCCGAAGCCGTACTCTTCATCGGACGTCTGATGAATACCGGTCGTGTGGACATGACCCGTACGGTGGCTGTAACGGGTTCCGAAGTGTTGAAACCCGCTTATTGCAAGCTGAAAGTCGGCGCTCTGTTGACGAACGTTTTCAAAGGTAACGTGACTACCGACAAAGACCTCCGCTACATCAGCGGCAACGTGCTGACCGGTAAGAAAGTTTCTCCGAACGGCTTCCTCGGCTCTTTCGACAGCCAGCTGACCGTTATTCCCGAAGGAGATGAAATCCATGAAATGTTGGGTTGGATTATGCCGCGTTTCAATCAGTTCAGCGTCAACCGCTCTTACTTCAGCTGGTTGATGGGCAAGAAGGAATATGTGATAGATGCCCGTATCAAGGGTGGCGAACGTCACATGATTATGTCCAACGAATACGACCGCGTATTCCCAATGGACATCTTCCCCGAATACTTGGTGAAAGCAATCATTGCAGGTGACATCGACCGTATGGAGGCTCTGGGTATCTACGAAGTAGCTCCCGAAGACTTCGCTCTCTGCGAATTCGTATGTTCTTCCAAAGTGGAAGTGCAGCGCATCGTACGTGCAGGGCTCGATATGCTTCGTGCCGAAATGGCATAATCGGGGCGTATGGCAAATCGTAAATTGTAAATCGTAAAATCGTAAATATATTAATGAAAGCGTTAAGAAATTATCTCGACAAGATAAAGCCGAACTTTGAGGAAGGCGGCAAATTCCACGCATTTCGTTCGGTGTTTGATGGCTTCGAAACATTCCTGTTCGTGCCCAATGCCACTTCGAAATCGGGAACGCATATTCACGACTCCATTGACAGCAAACGCATCATGTCGATGGTGGTCATTGCGTTAGTACCGGCGCTGCTGTTCGGTATGTATAACGTAGGTTACCAGCATTTCCACGCTACCGGTGCTGCCGGAGGCTTCTGGGAAATGTTCATCTACGGTTTTCTGGCTGTATTGCCAAAAATCATTGTATCTTATGTAGTAGGTCTCGGCATTGAGTTCGTAGTGGCTCAGTGGAAGAAGGAGGAGATTCAGGAAGGTTTCCTGGTTTCCGGTATCTTGATTCCGATGATTGTTCCGGTAGACTGCCCGTTGTGGATTCTGGCGGTGGCTACTGCATTCTCTGTAATTTTTGCTAAGGAAGTATTCGGTGGTACGGGTATGAACGTGTTCAACGTAGCTTTGATTACCCGTGCATTCTTATTCTTTGCTTATCCTACGAAGATGTCCGGTGATGCCGTTTGGGTATCGGGCGACAGTATCTTCGGTCTGGGACAGTCGGTAGATGGTCTGACGGTAGCTACTCCGCTGGGTGCAGCCGCTACCTCGGGAGCCGTTCCGGAGTTCTCCTGGGACATGGTGACCGGCCTTATTCCGGGTTCTATCGGTGAGACAAGCGTTATCGCCATCGCTCTGGGTGCCATTCTGCTGTTGTGGACGGGCATTGCAAGCTGGAAGACGATGTTCTCCGTATTCGTAGGCGGTGCCTTCATGGCATGGGTGTTCAATGCAATCGGTCCCGACACTCCGATGGCACAGATGCCTTGGTACGAACACCTCGTGCTGGGCGGTTTCTGCTTCGGTGCCGTGTTCATGGCTACCGACCCCGTTACATCGGCACGTACAGAGACCGGTAAGTATATCTTCGGATTCCTGATTGGTGCCATGGCTATCATTATCCGTGTGCTCAACCCCGGTTACCCCGAAGGTATGATGCTTGCCATCCTGCTGATGAATATCTTCGCTCCGCTGATTGACTACTGTGTGGTACAGGGTAACATCAGCCGTCGCGAAAAACGTGCAATCAAGTCTAACAATTAAATACCGGAAAAGAAATGAATACCAATAGTAATAGTTATACTATCATTTATGCTTCGGTAATGGTTGTTATCGTTGCATTCCTGCTGGCATTCGTAAGTTCTTCCTTGCGCGAGACGCAGAACAAGAATGTGGAACTTGACACGAAGAAGCAGATTCTTGCTGCACTCAACATCAAGGACGTGAAGGATGCCGAAGCTGAATATAATAAATATGTAAAGGGCGATATGCTGATGAACGTTGACGGTACTCTGACAGAGAATACCGGTGCATTTGCTACCGCTTACGAGAAGGAAGCCAAAGAAAATAACCGTCTGCACGTATTCGTGGCAGAGGTTGACGGTGAGAAGAAATATGTATTTCCCGTTTACGGTGCCGGTCTTTGGGGCGCTATCTGGGGATATGTTGCGCTGAACAGCGACAAGGATACCGTTTATGGTGTTTACTTCTCTCATGCCAGTGAGACTCCGGGGCTGGGTGCCGAAATCGCCAGCACGCATTTCCAGGGAGAGTTCCCCGGAAAGAAAACGTTGGAGAACGGCGAGGTAGTCCTCGGTGTTGTGAAAAACGGTAAGGTAGAGAAACCTGACTATCAGGTGGACGGCATTTCCGGTGGTACCATCACTTCTGTAGGTGTGGATGCCATGTTGAAGGCTTGTCTGAGCAGCTACAAGAACTTTTTAACTAATAATAATGAGGAGGAATAAGAATATGGGACAATTGTTTTCAAAGAAGAATAAAGAAGTATTCTCTACTCCGCTGGGACTGAACAACCCCGTTACCGTGCAGGTATTGGGTATCTGTTCTGCTTTGGCTGTTACTGCCAAACTGGAGCCTGCCATTGTGATGGGGCTTTCAGTGACGGTGATTACAGCATTCTCCAATGTAGTGATTTCACTGCTGCGCAAGACGATACCCAACCGTATCCGTATCATTGTTCAGCTGGTGGTGGTTGCCGCATTGGTAACTATTGTAAGTGAGATTCTGAAAGCTTTTGCTTACGATGTAAGTGTGCAGCTTTCTGTATATGTAGGTCTGATTATTACCAACTGTATCCTGATGGGACGCTTGGAAGCATTTGCCATGCAGAACGGTCCCTGGGAATCTTTCCTTGACGGTGTGGGTAATGGTTTGGGATATGCCAAGATTCTGGTAATCGTAGCTTTCTTCCGCGAGCTTCTGGGTTCGGGAACGTTGCTTGGTCTCAACATCTTGAACTATGAACCTCTGCAGAAGTTGGGCTATGTGAACAACGGCTTGATGCTGATGCCGCCGATGGCACTGATTATCTGTGCCTGCATCATCTGGTACCAGCGTGCACGCCACAAAGAATTGCAGGAAAAGCAGTAATAAATAAATGAAGAATGAAAAATGAAAGAATGAAAAATGGGCTGCTCTGCTGCAGTACAAGTTCTCATTGCTTTAATTCTTTAATTCTTTAATTCTTAATTTATCGAAGAGATATGGAACATTTAATAAGTTTATTCGTCCGCTCTATCTTTGTGGACAACATGATATTCGCGTTCTTCCTCGGTATGTGTTCTTACCTTGCCGTATCGAAGAATGTGAAGACTGCCGTAGGACTGGGTATCGCCGTAACTTTCGTGTTGGTGGTTACGCTTCCGGTCAACTATTTATTGCAGACAAAGGTGCTGGCTGCCAACGCAATCATTGAAGGCGTTGACCTTAGCTTCCTGAGCTTTATTCTTTTCATTGCTGTAATCGCAGCTATCGTTCAGTTGGTGGAAATGATTGTAGAGCGTTTTAGCCCTTCGCTGTATGCTTCACTGGGTATCTTCCTGCCGCTGATTGCTGTAAACTGTGCCATCATGGGTGCTTCTCTTTTCATGCAGCAGCGCATCACGCTGGGTGAGAGCGACCCGAAATTCATCGGTGGCATTGCTGATGCTGTCTCTTATGCGTTGGGCTCCGGTATCGGTTGGTTGCTGGCTATCGTAGGCTTGGCTGCCATCCGTGAGAAAATGGCCTATTCTGACGTTCCGGCTCCACTGAAAGGACTGGGCATCACGTTTATCACTGTAGGTCTGATGGCAATGGCATTTATGTGTTTCTCTGGTTTGAACATCTAAAAGAAAGGAATAAAACAATGGATATGAATATGATATTAGCAAGCATTGGAGTATTCCTCGTGGTTGTCATCCTGCTTGTTGTTATCCTGCTGGTTGCCAAGAATTTCTTGGTGCCTTCGGGTAATGTAAAACTGACTATCAATGGCGACAAGGAACTGGACGTAGCTTCCGGTTCTACATTGCTGAATACGCTGTCTGTAAACGGTGTGTTCCTTTCCTCCGCTTGCGGTGGTAAAGGTTCCTGCGGACAGTGCAAATGCCAGGTAATGGAAGGTGGGGGTGAAATCTTGCCTTCTGAGACTCCGCACTTCAGCCGTAAGCAAATACAAGATCACTGGCGTCTGGGTTGCCAGGTGAAAGTGAAAGGCGATATGGCCATCAAGGTTCCCGAAAGCGTACTGGGCGTAAAAGAGTGGGAGTGCGAGGTTATCTCCAACAAGAATGTGGCTACGTTCATCAAAGAGTTCATCGTTGCATTGCCCAAAGGCGAGCACATGGATTTCGTTCCGGGTTCTTATGCGCAGATTAAGATTCCTAAATATTCGATGGATTATGATAAGGACATCGACAAGAGCCTTATCGGTGATGAGTATCTGCCTGCATGGGAGAAATTCGGTCTGCTGGGCTTGAAGTGCCGCAATGACGAAGAAACCATCCGTGCCTATTCTATGGCCAACTATCCTGCCGAAGGCGACCGCATTATGCTGACGGTACGTATCGCCACGCCTCCGTTCAAGCCGAAAGACCAGGGCCCGGGCTTCATGGATGTAATGCCGGGTATCGCTTCTTCTTATATCTTTACCCTGAAACCGGGTGATAAGGTAACCATGAGTGGCCCTTACGGAGACTTCCATCCGATATTCGACTCCAAGAAGGAGATGATGTGGGTCGGCGGTGGTGCCGGTATGGCTCCGTTGCGTGCACAGATTATGCACATGACGAAGACGCTGCACACTACAGACCGCGTGATGAATTACTTCTACGGTGCACGTGCATTGAATGAAGTGTTCTATCTGGAAGACTTCCTGCAGATTGAAAAGGATTTCCCCAACTTCAAGTTCCATCTTGCACTGGACCGTCCCGATCCGGCAGCCGATGCAGCGGGCGTGAAGTATACTCCGGGCTTCGTACACAATGTAATTTACGAGACTTATTTGAAAGACCACGAAGCTCCCGAAGACATCGAATACTACATGTGCGGTCCCGGCCCGATGTCGAAGGCTGTTGAGAAGATGCTCGACGACCTCGGTGTTCCGGCTCAGAACCTGATGTTCGATAACTTTGGCGGATAACCTTCCTTGTCCGTCTTGAGATAAAAAACTCCGGCTTGGCCTTCAGGGTCTTGCCGGAGTTTTTTTGTTCGAGGTATTTTCCTCTCTAATGAAAGAAAGTGGAGTGGATTCTTTGCAGCTTTTTCTTTTATTCCTTGATATGAATCAGTGCATTTGCCAGAATGGCTGTTACTTCTCCGGTGGTAATTCCTGTTGACACAGACCTCGTATGAATGGTTCTTGGTGAAGGAGAATGCGGTCTTTCAGAGTTTTCATGTTGGATGTTTTATTGAATGTTATCGTTTTCCTCTTCTGTTTCTTCTTGAATGGTATCTTTGGGCAGCAATCTTGGAGAAATGCGTTTCTTGGGAGTGAGGCTCATGCCTTTCAGCATTTCGGCCTGGCGTACTACACTGCCGTTACCGTCCGAGAGCTGGTTGAAGGCTTTGTCGTAATCCCTTTGCAGGCTGGCCAGCCGGTCGCCGATACCGAGGAAGGTGTCGGTAAAGCCTGCGATTTTTTCATATAAGATGGTGCCGCGCTTGATGATGGCCTGCACATTCTTTACCTGGTTCTCCTTCTTCCAAAGGTCGAGCGAGAGGCGCAGGGCGCTAATCAGGTTGGTGGGGCTCATTAGTACCACCTTTTTGTTGTAGGCATATTCCCAAAGGTGGGCATCGCTTTGGATGGCGAGGAGGTAGGCACCTTCGGTGGGGATGAACATCATAACGAAATCCGGTGATTGGGCGTCGTAATGCGAGTAGTCTTTATGGCTGAGCTCGTCGATGTGGGCGCGGACAGATTGCAGGTGTGCTTTCAAGAAGTGTACCTGCTCCTCCTTGCTTTCGGCAGAGGTGTAGGCAGCATAGGCAGTCAGCGACACTTTGGAGTCGATAATCATTTCCCGTTCGTCGGGGTATTTCACAATGATGTCGGGCTGCATCTTCTGCCCGCTTTCCTCGTTGATGATGGCTTCGCCCCGTTCGTCTTTTAGAAACTCCTGGCGGAAGTAGTGTTCGCCTTCAATCAGTCCGGAGGCTTGCAACAGACGTTCCAGAATCATTTCGCCCCAGTTGCCTTGCATTTTGGAGTCTCCTTTCAGGGCACGGGTCAGGTTGTTGGCATCTTCGCTGAGGCGGTTGTTCAGCTCCACCAGTTCCTTGATGCGTTCTCCCAGCGAGAAGCGTTCTTTGGCTTCGGTGCTGTATACTTGTTCCACCTTTTGGCGGAAGTCCTTCAGGTTATCGCCCAGCGGACGGAGCAGATTGCCCAGGTGTTCGGCATTCAGCCTGGTAAAGTCTTCGGCTTTGCTCTGGAAGATACGGTTGGAGAGATTCTCGAACTCGGTGTTCATGCGCTTGTGCAATGCTTCGGCTTCTTCCTTCTGCAACTTCAATAATTCTATTTCCTTCTTTGTCCCGCTGATTTCGGCCTTCAATGCGGCAGACTTGCGGTCTGCCGCCAGATAGCCGACTACGGTTCCGATGATTATCCCTATAATCAGTAATACTATCTCCATAGGTGTTTTGAAGTGTCCGCCTTATTGTGTCAATATTTCGTTTCCGTCTTCAGTAATCAGGATTTGGCTTTCCCATTGGGCAGAAGGCAGTCCGTCGTCTGTGCAGACGGTCCATCCGTCGGCTTCGTCGATAAAGACTTCGTAGCTTCCCATGTTAATCATCGGTTCGATGGTGAACGTCATGCCCGGCACTATCAGCATGCCCGTACCACGTTTGCCGAAGTGTTCCACATCCGGTTCTTCGTGGAACTTGACGCCGCAGCCATGTCCGCAGAGGTCGCGTACCACGCTGTATCCGTTCTTTTCCGCATGCTCCTGGATGGCGGCGCCTACGTCACCGAGGCGTGCCCAGGGCTGTGCGGTCTGTATGCCTATGTCACGGCATTCTTTGGTGACCTGTACCAGTCTCTGCATGTCGGGGCTGACTTCGCCAATCATGAACATGCGTGATGCGTCGGCATAGTAACCTTTGTAAATGGTGGATACATCGACATTTACAATGTCACCGCTTTTCAGGAATTCCCTGGTGCTGGGAATGCCGTGGCACACTACATCGTTGATGCTGGTGCACACACTTTTGGGGAAGCCTTCGTACATGAAGGGGGCGGGGATGGCGTCGTGGTCTGTGGTGAAGCAATACACCATATGGTCAATTTCAGCTGTGGACATGCCTTCGCGAATGTTCTCGGAGAGATAATCCAGCAGGGCCGTGTTGATTTTGGCGCTTGCGCGGATACCGGCCAACTGCTCCTCGGTGCGGAGTGCGCTTCGCATCGGCAGTTTATATCCTTCTTTCTTATAATGTTGAATTTTGGCTTCTACTTCGTCGGAATAGTTTTTAGGAGTAAACCGGACTCCTTTCATGAACTTTTTCATTGTCTTTTCTTTTTTATGAGACTGCAAAAATACACAATAATGCAGGTGCTTGTACTATCAAGAGCCGAAAAAACATTCATTTTCTTTATCCCGATACCAGCTTAGAGGGTATTCACCACTTCTATTTCGCTTCTTGAACTGTCTATCCTCCGTACTTGTATCTGGGTTTTTATGCGCTCTTTCAGTCCTTCCACGTGACTGATGATGCCTACCTTCTTGCCGCCCATCTGGTGCAGTTTTTCCAATGTGTCCATAACGGTGTTCAGGTAGTCGCTGCTCAGTGTGCCGAAACCTTCGTCGATGAACAGTGTGTCTACCGAGAGGCTCTGGCGGCTGAGGGAAGAAAGTCCGAGGGCAAGTGACAGAGATACCAGGAAGCTTTCGCCGCCCGATAAGGTGCATGCCGGACGTGCCGCACCTCCTTGATGGAAGTCGCGCAGCAGGATGGTGAGCGAACCGGCCTGGCATTCCAGTTCGTAGCGGTCGGTCAAGCGTTGCAGATAGAAATTGGCGCCTGCCAGCAGTTCTTTCAAGACGAAGCTCTGGGCTATGTTGCGGAAGTTCTTTCCCCGTTCGTCACCGAAGTGACGGCAGAGGCGGTCCCACTTCAGATACTCTTCGCGTAGCCGGTCGGCACGTTCCTTTTCTTCCTTTATCCGGTCGATGTTACGGGTGTTTTCTTCCAGGCGTAACTTCTGCTGGCCGATGGATTGGTTGCCGGCGGTTATCTTTTCTTCGAGATTTGCGATGAGTGCATCCAGGGTTTCGAAGTTCTCGTTTTCTTCTATTTCGGGCTTCCGGCCGATGTGCTCTTCCATTTGTCCGGTGGCCAGATGAAAGGCGGTCGATGCAGCTACTTCTTCCTCTTTAAGTGTCTGCAATGAGGCACGTAATGCTTCTATCCGGGAGCCGGACCAAGCGGATAGGACGGTGATACGATTCTCGTCGAGAGTGGGGTTGGCGGCATAGAACCCGGTTAAATCCTTTTGCAGCCTTGCCATTTGGTCTGCGGTGGAGGATATGCTTTGTTTCAGTCCGCTTGCTTGTGTATTCAGATTATTCCAGGCAATCCCCAGGTCCTTGATTTCCATTTCCTGTGTTGCTGCAGGTGCGTTGCGCCAGTCGGGGAATGCGGCATCGATGCTTTCCTTGTTGATGTTTATCCCTTCCAGCTCTTTGTGGATAAGGGCAATGGCAGATTTCAGTTCTCTTTGTTTTTCCTGCGCCAGCCGGTAGTTGCGCGTAGCTTGCGTCAGGCGGTCAATAAAGGAGAGGGGGGAGTTCTCCCATTCCGTGTTCCATCCTTCCCAGAGGATGTGGGGAGTGACGCGGTCCATGGTGGCACGTATGTTCTCCTTTTCGTTGGCAGTGAGCGACTCGTAATTGACGATGTTGTTTTTCAGCTCATTCAGCACTCTGTCGGCAGAGTTGAAGGCTTGGCGTGCAGCGTCCACATGTTTTTGGCATTCGTCCTTTTGCCGTTGCAGAGTTATGATTTGTGCGCTGAGCTTTTGAACTTCAGTGAGCTTTTCGTTCAGTTTGTCTGCTTCCAGCTTGTTCTCTTCCAGTAGCTTCTTCAGGGTTTCGCCGGTGGTTGTGGAGAGGCCGACGCCGTTGCATTGGGCGCATTTGGCCTGTGCGTCAGTGTGGGCAAGGTTGTAGCTCCGGAGCGCTCTTGCTGTGGACTGACGGGCATTCTCTGCCAGCGTTCCGTAGGTATTGGATTCTGTCCGGTTGTTGTTCAATGCCTGCTCGGTTTCCTTGTATTCTTTCTCTTTTGTTTCCAGGGAGGTGCGTATGGGAGCAAGGACAGACTGGAAATCTTCATCTTTGCAAAGCGATTTTATTTCTTGTCCGCACACGGGGCAAGTATCCCCGACGACAAGCCGGGAGCGTGTTTCCTTTGCCCACTCTTCTACGGCTTCCTTTTGCTTGTCGTAGAGGGTGCGGATGTCATCATAACTTGTTTTCCTGCTGTCGAATGCCGTTTGCAGGAGGACGTATTGCTTTTGGCACGCCTCCACTTTGGCGTTCAAAGCCTTTTCGTTTTCCTTTGCCTCGTTCAGTGTCCTTTCCGTTTCAGCCAGTAAAGACAAGGCGCTCAATGCTTGCAGCAGGTTCTCCCGTTCGGCATCGAGTTTGTTTTTCTTGTCTTGCAGGGCAGGGCGGTCCATGGTTTCAAGCTGCTTGTTCCGGAGGTTTATTTCGTTTTGCAATGTATGGTTCTCTTGTTCTTTCCGGGTGAGGGCAGCTTCCTTGTCGGTACGCTCCTTGACTTTTACGGGTTGTTGCGCGGCAAGTCTTTCAAGGTGCGCGTTGTAGGTGCCGATGCGTGTTTGGGCATCGAGTGCGGATTTTAGGCCGGTAATGATGGATTGGCTTTGCTCGAACATGGGCAGTAAGGGCGAATGCTCTTGCAAATACTTCTCGGCACGATGCAGCTTGTCTTCTTGCTCTTTCAGGAAACCGCATAGCCACTTGCTTCCTCCGTCCAGCCGGGCAAAGGATGCTCTCAGTATCCCGGCTTGTGCATGGTTCTGTTGTTGCTGCTGTTGCTGCTGTTTCAAGGTAGAGAGCCAGTTGCGGGCGTCGGCGGTGGCATTCCATTCTTTAATCAGGAGTTCTTTCTGTTTGAATTCGTCCGATTGCAGTTGCGCTTGCTTCCCTTCCCACATCTTCTTTTGCTGTTCACGGGTGAGGAGGAGTTCGGAGTATTTCTTCAGCCAGTCCCGTTTTGCGAGGGCGGTAGTTTTCTGCTCATTGGCTTCCTTGACTCCGGCATTTTGCGTGGCTATGGCTTCCTTGATTGCAGTGACTTCTTCTTCTGCCAGGATGTGGATGCCTTCCAGCTTCCGGTTCTGGTTTTCGTATTCCGTCCGTCTTTCCTTGGTGGCGGCATATATTTCGGCACCTATTTCGGAGTAGATACTTGTACCGGTCAGCTTTTCCAGAATATCCGATTTTTCGCTTTCCTTGCTTTGCAGGAACTTGGTGAAGTCGCCTTGCGCCAGCATGGTGGTGCGGCAGAATTGTTCGAAGGTCAACCCCACTGCAGCTTGTATTTCCGCCTTTATCTCATTCTTTTTGTTGAGCTGTGCGCCGCTTTTCTTGTTTTCAAGTGTCCAGCGCACATCCTGCACGGCTCCTGAAATCTTGCGGTGTGCCCGCGCCACGTACCATCGGGCGGTGTAGGGCGTTTCGTTCGAGCCGGTAAACTCCAGCTCCGTCCATGCTTCACTGGTGTTACGGCGCATCAGTTGCCTGCTGTCGTTGATGGCAACATCTTCCTTTTTGGCAGAGAAAGTCTGGCTCAGGTCTTTGTATTTTTCGTTCTCGGCATGGTCCATGCGGGGCGTTTCGTTGTAGAGTGCCAGGCAGATGGCGTCGAGAATGGTTGTCTTCCCTGCACCCGTCTCACCGCAGATAAGGAAAAGGGATTCCTCGCTTAGCGGTCCGTTCTCAAAGTCGATGACGGCATCTTCTATGGAGGCAAGGTTCTTTATGGTGAGTTTCTGGAGTTTCATGTTCCGGACAAATGATTAGGAGTTGTTCTTGCTTTTCACTTTTTGCATGACAGTCTCCATCAGCTGGCAAAGTTCTGGGTCCATCTCTTCTCCTTCGGTTTCGCGGTAGTAGAGTCTGGCTATTTCCAGGGGAGACATTTCCTGCATCTCTTGGATGGAGATAGGCTTGCTCTCGTCAGTGTCGGCCTGCCGCTCTCGGGTAGTCTTGATGTAGCAATATTTGCATGCCTTGCCTTTGGCGGCGTTCGAGGCTTTTTCGTTGCAGTCGGGGGGCAGGTAGCCTTTTGTCAGCACATTCAGACGGAGGTATGCAGGTTTCTCTTCCGGATATTCTTCCAGCAGTTTCAAGGCGTCTTCGAAAGGTGTCGGGTCATGGGGAAGCGTGACGAGGGGAATCGGATTTTCAATTTCCCTTGTACTGATTTGTGGCTCTGCCCCTTTCTCCAACTCGATGATGGAGACGGAGTGAGGATAGGTTTCGTCGAAGCTGACGGGGAGGGGAGTGCCGCAATAGCGTGCGTGGTGATGACTGCCTTTGATGTCCTGAGGGCAATGGATGTGTCCGAGTGCCAGGTAGTCGTATCCTTCTCCCATAGCGCTGAGGGGAACATACTCTATTCCGCCAATACTCTCATCGTGCCCGCTACGGTCGCTGCCTTCAATGGAGAGATGGGCCATGAGGACGACGGGAAGCTGTGCCGTATTCCGTTTCTTCACTTCGTCCAGCAGTGCCTGGAAGAAGCGTGCCTGTCGTTGGTCGCGCGGTGTTTCAGTGTCCAGCAGGGGGAAGTTTTGCGGATAGACGTGGGGCACGGCAATGACGTAGCCTATTGTCTTTTTTTCATTGTTTATCTCGATGATGTGCTTGTCCAGATTCACTTCCTCGGCTGTACGTTCGATGTTTCCCACAACGTTCAAGCCGAAGTGCTGCCAGAGGCTGCTGTCTATCTCCAATTTGGAGCTGCTGTCGTGGTTTCCGGCGGTGACTACGATGGCCATTCCGGGGCAGGCTTGGTGAATGTTCAGCATGGCGTCGGTGTACATCTTCTGCGTGGCGGCAGCGGGAGAGGAGTAGTGGTAGATATCTCCGCTTACCACCATGGCGTCGGGCTGCTCTTCGGTTACTATGCGGGTGAGTTGCCGTAGGAAGGATTGCTGCTCGGCGGTGCGGTCGTAGTTGTAGAGGGTGTGTCCCAGGTGCCAGTCGCTGGTATGTAGTATTTTCATTGTTTTTGTTACTTCAATGGATGTGGGTTATGGTTTCCTTAGAATATAAATCTTGTGTGTTCCTCGTCCTTTGTAGTCGATGCCCGATTCGGGATTGGCTATCCATTCGCGCAACTCGCGGGAGGCGGCGGACTTCAATAAGCCGGTCAGTTGGCAATAGTCGGCTTGGGTCATGAAGCTGTTCTTTTCCAGGTATTTTTTTGCCCGTTCCAGCCGTTCCTGCGGAGAAAACACTTGTGAGGAGCGTTGGAATTTGTCGGTGGAACGTTTCAGGTGGCAATGGCGAGCGGTACGGTACAGTAGTTCTTTGTCCACCTTGAAATGTATGTCCTTCAGGCAGATACTGACGGCGTTTCGCTTGGTGTCTCCTTCTTCGCCCGTCTCCCGTTCACGGTCTTGCCGCAGACCGAGGGCAGGGGTGAATACTCCTAAGTTGTCAATCTTCACGGAGTAACCTTGCCCCATTTGGTAGGCTATTTCGTCGGTGATGGCTTGCATCAGTCCGATGATGTCTCCTCGTGTGAAGGATGAGCCGTATGCTATCTTTTCGGTGATGGTTTCCAAGTTCACCTGCCCGTATAGTTTCATTCGTGGGTAGAGGATGCGTTTGCCGTCTTCTCCCGGCAGGTTCAGTTCCTGCATGTTGTATTCTGCCATGATGGTAGCGTTGTTATGAGGTTCGTTTGTTTATTGGGGCTTACAGAGTTTGTCCCAAGGTTGCGGATGTGTATGCCAAGGTTGGGGATTTCTATCCCAAGGCTTGGGATAGACAAACCAAGGGCGAAGGTAATTCTTTATCTCTATACTTGCAAACTTTACTATTAGTAGTTAGGAAGTTTTTTATTGGTAGTCGGGAAGTTTTTTGTTATAGGTTTGAGAGAGGAATTGAAAAAAACGTTATCTTTGTTACATAAGAGAAGTGCATGAATGATGAACAAAACTAAAATTAAGCGATATATGAAATATTATCCGGACTTATTATTGTTGTTTACCTTATTGTCCGTTACCACAATGATTAAAGCACAAATATCGATAAGACCTTATAGCGAATGGGAAGCAACCCAGTTTGTTGCAGTGAACGGACATCAGCCCGAAGACTATGTAACGCCAGATAATAATTGGGAAATACTATACAATTTACGGACTCCACGTACTCAAGCCGAACTTCGTGAAATGGGTATTAAATGCTCTGATAGCCAATTATTGTTATTGGAAGTAGGTGGACTTGTCAGTAAAACAAAAGGAAAATGGAAAGCTACTATACCCATTCTCGACAAAGAACAGACCAATTCTCTAAGAAGCTTAAGTAAGGAGATTGCTGAATCCATGTATGTCAAAACAAAGGCAGACTTTATATCATTGGCACAAACTATCAGTGAAATGGGATTCAAGAACAATGTACTCTCACTTGTTTTTTCATACCTTCTGGATGGAAAAATGTGGACAAAGTTAGTCTTGTTTGAGGATGTTGACAATTATACAAGCTGGAGTGGCTGTTACTGGGTATTATACGAATCAAGAAATGGCTTTGCATGCGGTACGAATGGTTTCGGAGAACAGAATTTGATTTTGACTTACATCAATAGCGGCATTGCTCCTGACAACGACATTATGGACCATTGTGCTGATGAAATAGCACAGTTCGGAAAAGTAACAGATGCCAAACTCGTTTCTCAGTTAAAACCTTATGGGCTGGTAGATGATAATGGAGATGTATTATTTCCTATTATAAAGAAACGGCAAGACCGCTTTCATCAAATAACTGAAAAATTGGTAAACTCTATCAGTGCGGAACTAAAGAATAATTGTGGCTCCTTAGCAAGCCAATATGGTATTGACAATGAAAAAGTGGCAATGGTGATGCTGTACCATGAAGTCATGTGGGATTTGGTAGATAATCTGATTCAAGATAGGATAATCTTCACTCCAGCTATTTTCAAAGGTGAGGAATCGAATAGAGAACGATTGAATGAAGTCGTTTTCTTCATAGAAGGAGGATTAATGCAATAATAATTCGATAGAGAAAAGGACATTTGACTTTGAAGAGTTTTCTGTAAATGTATTTCAAGTGCATAGAAAATAGCCAATTAAAAATAAAGAATTATGTACGAATGGGCCAATGAAATGAACTGTGCCGTAACTGTATGCGACACAAAGGGAATCATCCTATATATGAACGAGAAAGCATGCCGTACGTTTGCCAAACACGGTGACCTGATAGGCAAGAATCTCTTTGATTGCCACAACCCGCAATCGCAAGCCAAGATACGCGAACTGCTGGAGACGGGGGGAGTGAATGCCTACACCATTGAGAAGAACGGTGTCAGGAAAATGATTTATCAGACGGCATGGAAGCAGGACGGAGTGGTCGGTGGCCTGGTGGAGATTTCGATGGAAATACCCGGAGAGATGCCACACTATATGAGAAAATAACAAAATGATATATGATATGAAAACACTTTCTAATTCAGAACTGACAATTAAAGTTTCACCGCATGGAGCCGAGTTATGCAGTATCTTGCATGATGGAAAAGAATATCTTTGGCAGGCAGACCCCGCTTTTTGGAAACGGCATTCTCCGGTGCTTTTTCCCATTGTAGGTAGCGTTTGGGAGAATGAATACCGCCACGAAGGCGTTTCCTACGCATTGACGCAACACGGTTTTGCCCGCGATATGGATTTTGAATTGATGCTTGAACTGGAAGATGAAGTGCGTTATCGACTGGTTGACAGTGAGGAAACACGCAAGAAATATCCTTTCCCGTTTTGCCTTGAGATAGGCTATCGGATAGAGGGAAAGAAGATTGAAGTGCTTTGGAAAGTCATCAATACCGGAACACGCGAAATGCACTTCCAGATAGGGGCCCATCCGGCTTTCTATTACCCGGACTATGATGCGGAGACAACGGACCGTGGATATTTCGGCTTTGATAAGACGGAAGGTTTGCACTATATCCTTATCTCCGAGAAAGGATGTGCCGCTCCGGATAAGGAATATTTGCTTGAGTTGACAGATGGCCTGCTGCCTTTGGACATCCACTCCTTTGATAAAGATGCCCTGATTCTGGAAAACAGTCAAGTGAAAGAAGTTACATTATATAATAAGGAGAAGAAGCCCTATCTCAGTCTGTATTTCGACACTTCGGTGGTGGGGTTGTGGTCGCCTCCGGCCAAGAATGCTCCGTTTGTCTGCATCGAGCCGTGGTACGGGCGTTGTGACCGTGCCCATTATAAGGGCGAATATAAGGATAAGGACTGGATGCAGCACTTGGCGCCGGGAGGAGTCTTTAAAGGTGGGTATACAATTGATATAAGATAAAAAATGAAGAAGGATACTGAAAATAATTCGGTATCCTTTTTATTTGGAGAATGCAATGTCATTATCTTTGCGCCCGGTAAAAAATATAGGTTGTTTTTTAAGGTATGAAGAAGAGTCTTATTGCATTGGCGTTCGGCACATTGGGGCTGGGGATTGCCGAATTTACGATGATGGGTATTTTGCCCTATGTGGCTACTGATTTGGGAATCAGCATTCCCGTGGCCGGTCATTTCATTTCTGCGTATGCGTTGGGTGTTTGTTTTGGTGCGCCCATGCTGCTCCTGGCCCGTAAACGCCCGTTGAAGCAGATTCTGCTGGTCTTGATGGCATTAATGATTGTGGGTAATATTTGTGCGTCTATGGCACCCGATTATTGGGTCTTGCTGTTGGGACGTTTTGTTTCCGGACTTCCTCATGGCGCTTATTTTGGGGTGGCTTCCATTGTTGCGGGAAAATTGGCTGATAAGGGGAAAAGCTCGGAGGCGGTTTCAATTATGATAGCGGGAATGACTGTGGCCAATCTGTTTGGGGTGCCGTTGGGTACTTCGTTGAGCCATACACTGTCTTGGCGTGCCACGTTTCTGCTGGTAGGTGCCTGGGGATTGATAACATTGTACTACATTTGGCGTTGGGTACCGCAGGTCGAAGGACTGAAAGACACGGGATTTAAAGGACAGTTCCGTTTTTTGAAGAAGCCGGCGCCGTGGCTCATATTGGGAGCTACGGCTTTGGGCAACGGTGGCGTATTCTGCTGGTATAGCTACATCACCCCGTTGCTGACCGAGGTTTCCGGTTTTAGTGCGGAAAGCATTACAGCGCTGATGGTACTGGCAGGATTCGGAATGGTTGCCGGCAATCTGGTCAGTGGGCGCATGTCCGACCGGTACACTCCGGGGAAGGTAGGTACGGTGGTGCAAGGGATGATATGTGTTATTTTATTATTGATATTTTTACTCTCGCCCCATCCGTGGTGTTCGGCAATATTGATGACACTCTGTACGGCAGGTTTGTTTGCCGTCTCCAGTCCGGAGCAGGTGTTGATGATTCGTGTGGCCCCTGGAGGAGAAATGTTGGGAGGCGCTTGTGTGCAGATGGCCTTCAATTTGGGGAATGCTATCGGAGCCTATATCGGAGGTCTTGCCTTGAGTGGAGGATACCGTTATCCCGCATTGGCAGGCGTACCGTTTGCACTGATGGGATTTATTTTATTCCTTGTCTTCTACAAGAAATTCCAGGATAAGTATTAAGTGTTTCATTTTTTTTGTGTATGTTTGTCCGCAAGTATTAACTAAACTCGATAACTTATGAAGACTTTGAATTATGTGAAGATATTGCTGTTGTGTGTATTTACGATTGGGCTGGCGTCTTGTGGGGATGATGTGTATTATACTATGCAGAATAGTGACGACAAATTGTGTGAAAGAACATGGGTTGAAGATTACGAAAGTGATGGTGTTGTGACTGGTGCGTATCAACTAAGATTTTATAAGAAAGATAACAAGGGGCAGGAAGTATCCACAACTTACACTACGGACGGTAAAGTGACTTATGATCGGGAGTTTAATTGGCGTTGGACAGATGATAGCAAAGAGACTTTGAAGTTGACTTTTGCAGATGGTAAAGTGAAATACTTTGAGAATGTATGGGTGCGTGACCATTATCTTTCCGGTAAGATAGAAGGAAAAGTTGTGATGTTGACAGATGCAAATTATATAAATAAATAAAGGTTATGAAGTTTTTGGTGCAGTTGTTCTTACTGTCTGTCCTATGTATAGGCTTGTCTTCTTGTGAAGACGATCAAGATGTAGTGGATTCTACTATTATCGGTCGTTCATGGACAGGCGATGTAGGCATGTTGGATGACTTTGGTATGTCGGTGATTAGTACATTTTCTTTCGGGGCAGATGGTTTCGGAGAAGAAGTTCAACGTTATCGCAATGGGGAATATTATGATTCATTCCGTTTTCAATGGTGGTGGGAAGATAGTTATAGTAGAAATCTTGTATTAGATTATGGCAGATATGGTGGCATTTCTTATATGGATGATGTCAGAGTCAGTGGTAATCAGCTATGGGGTACATTCTTCTTTTCGGATGATTCTCCGGGTTTTAATTTCACATTATACATGGAATAAAAAATAGGATTATTTGTATGTTCCCTATACTCATTGTATAGGGAACATTTTTTATAAGAAATCTTCTATTTATTCTTCAAAACCAATTTCTTGAACTCTCCCGGATAAGGTGTTTCAAACCGCATCAGCTCTCCCGTGACGGGATGATAGAAACAGAGTTTGAAAGCATGCAGGGCCAAGCGTCCGATAGGATTTACGTCTTCCAGTCCATAGCGTCCGTCGCCGATAATGGGATGCCCCAAATCCTGCATGTGTACACGTATCTGGTTTTTTCGTCCCGTTTCCAGGTTCAGTTCAACGAGAGAGTATCCATTGGCTCGTTTGATGGTACGGTAATGCGTAATGGATTCTTGCCCTCCATCATCTGTCGGGCTGGAGTATACATACAGCTTACGGTCTGTCAACCAAGAAACCACGGTTCCTGCATCTTTTTCCATCTCGCTGACCACTACGGCTACGTATCGCCGGTCTGTTACAATGTCATGCCAGTTATCGCGTAGTGTACGTTGGGTCTTCTCGTCTTTGGCAAACATCATCAAGCCGGAGGTGTCACGGTCTAGGCGGTGCACGATGTGTACACGGTGCTGCTTGCCCGAGCGTTGCACGTATTCATTCAAGATGGTATAGGCGGTACGTTCCTTTTGCCGGTCAGTGTTGACGGACAGCAAACCCTGCATCTTCTCTATCACGATGATATAGGCATCCTCGTATACAATCTTCATCAGTTTATGGTTGAACTCTTTACGTCCCTTCTCACGGCTGATTTGTACTTTCATACCCGGTTTCAGGGGAAAATTGTATTGTGTAGTGATAACGCTGTCCACATATATAATGCGTTTGCTCAGCAATGATTTCAACTTGGTGCGGCTGGCGTCCGGCATTTTAGCTGCCAGAAACTCCATGAGCTCCATCGGTTCCTTCACCATGTAGTCCGTATATTGTGTGCGGGCTCTTGCTGTAATTTTTTCTTTTGCCACGACTGGTTTTAATTTACGATTAGACAATTTACAATTTACGATTGAAAACTACTTGGACTTTCAATCTTTTAATTCCAATAATACTACGTTTTCCACATGGTGGGTGTGCGGGAACATGTCTACCGGTTGAACGGCCTTCACTTTATATTTCGCATCGAGCAGTTGCAGGTCGCGCGCCTGCGTAGCCGGATTACAGCTGACGTATACGATGCGTTTGGGTTCGGCAAACAGAATGACATCCACTACATCCTGGTGCATTCCGGCACGGGGAGGGTCGGTGATGATGACATCGGGACGGCCGTATTGGTTGATGAAGTCTTGTGTCAGCATGTCTTTCATATCTCCGGCAAAGAACAATGTATTTTTAATTCCGTTAATCTCGGCATTGACCTTGGCGTCTTCAATGGCTTCGGGCACATATTCTATGCCGATTACCTGGCGTGCGTGCTTGGATACGAAATTGGCAATGGTACCCGTGCCGGTATAAAGGTCATAAACAAGCTCGTTACCGGTCAGTCCGGCAAAGTTGCGCGCTACTTTGTAGAGGTTGTAGGCTTGTTCGGAGTTGGTCTGATAGAAAGATTTGGGACCTACCTTGAAGCGCAGTCCCTCCATTTCCTCGAAGATGTGGTCTTTTCCCTTGAAGGTGTGTACCTCGAGGTCGGTGATGGTATCGTTGCACTTATTATTAATAATGTATAGCAGGGAAGTGATTTCGGGGAATGTATCTGCTATGTATTGCAGCATTTGCTTGAACAGAGCCATTTCCTCCTCTTTCTCTATCTTGCAGATGAGGATTACCATCAGTTCGCCGGTGGTAGAGGTACGCACAATCATATTGCGTAGCATTCCTTCATGCGTACGCAGGTTGATGAAGGAATAGTTGTGCTGGTAGGCATAGTCGCGTACCGCATTGCGGATGCGGTTGGATATATCGTCCTGCAACCAGCACTTTTCTATGGCAAGCACTTTATCGAAAGCATTGGGAATATGGAAGCCTACGGCATTCATCTGTTCGTACACTACATTCTGCTGAACCTCTTCTGTCGTCAGCCAACGTTTGTTGGAAAAAGTGTACTCCAGTTTATTCCGGTAGAACTGAGTTTTTTCTGAACCTAATATCGGAGAGATTTCCGGCAATTCGATTTTGCCGATGCGGGTGAGGTTGTCCGTTACTTGTTTTTGCTTATACTTGATTTGCTCGGAATAGGGGAGAACCTGCCATTTACAACCGCCGCATACACCATAATGTTGGCAGAATGGAACTGCCCGTACTGCCGAATATTCATGGAATTTCACAGCCTCGGCTTCAGCATAATGATGCTTTTTTCTCTTAATTTGCAGGTCAACTACATCGCCGGGGACGACATATGGTACGAAAATCACCAAATCATTGACTTTTGCGATGGCTTTTCCTTCGGCAGCCACATCCGTAATTGTCACCTTCTCCAGTAGGGGAAGTTCTTTTCTCTTTCTTGCCACTTTTACACCAATCTAATAAATTCTTCGGCAAAAATAGACATTTTTTCGGGATTTCTCTCTATGAAATGAAATATTAAAGATTGCAATGTCGAAATTGCATTTTAGCATAAAGTTTTTTCTGAAAAAGTTTTCTAGTCTGCGAAATATACTTAGATTTGCGAACAGAAAAGAGAAATCACTATCAAAAACTTTAAATTTATATTATGGACAAAAAAAGAGTTTATACCTTTGGTAACGGCCAGGCAGAAGGAAAGGCCGATATGAGAAACCTTTTGGGTGGGAAAGGTGCTAACCTTGCAGAAATGAACCTTATAGGGGTTCCGGTTCCTCCGGGCTTTACAATAACGACAGAAGTTTGTACGGAATATTATGAAATGGGGCAGGATAAAGTCGTTGCTCTGTTGAAGAACGAAGTTGAACAGGCCATTGCCCATGTGGAGACGCTGATGCGTTCCAAATTCGGTGATGTGGAGAATCCGTTGCTGGTTTCCGTTCGTTCGGGTGCACGCGCTTCCATGCCGGGCATGATGGACACTATCCTGAATCTTGGCTTGAATGACGAAGTGGTGGAAGGCCTGACGCGTAAGACGGGCAATGCACGCTTTGCATGGGACTCTTACCGTCGTTTCGTGCAGATGTATGGCGACGTGGTGCTGGGTATGAAGCCGGTGAACAAGGAAGATGTAGACCCGTTCGAGGCTATTATAGAAGATGTGAAACATGCTAAAGGCGTGAAGCTGGATAACGAGCTTGAGGTGGAAGACCTTAAGGAACTCGTGAAGAAGTTCAAGGCTGCGGTGAAAGAACAAACCGGAAAAGACTTCCCGACTTGTGCCTACGAGCAGTTGTGGGGTGCCGTTTGTGCCGTATTCAACTCCTGGATGAACGAACGCGCCATCTTGTATCGTAAGATGGAGGGAATTCCTGACGAATGGGGTACTGCCGTAAGCGTTCAGGCTATGGTATTCGGTAATATGGGCGAGAGCTCTGCTACGGGTGTTTGCTTCAGCCGCGATGCTGCTACCGGTGAAGACCTTTTCAACGGTGAGTATTTGATTAATGCACAAGGCGAAGACGTGGTTGCCGGTATCCGTACTCCGCAACAGATTACAAAAATCGGTTCTCAACGTTGGGCTGAATTGGCCGGTGTAAGCGAAGAAGAACGTGCCAGCAAGTATCCTTCCATGGAGGAGGCTATGCCGGAAATCTATAAAGAATTGGATGCTTTGCAGACGAAGCTCGAAAACCACTACCGTGATATGCAGGATATGGAGTTTACCGTACAAGAGGGTAAACTCTGGTTTCTCCAGACCCGTAATGGTAAGCGTACCGGTGCCGCTATGGTGAAGATTGCCGTAGATTTGCTGCATCAAGGTATGATTGACGAAAAAACCGCATTGATGCGTTGCGAGCCCAATAAGTTGGACGAATTGCTCCACCCGGTATTTGACAAGACAGCGCTGAAGCAAGCCAAGGTATTGACCCGTGGTCTTCCCGCTTCTCCGGGTGCCGCTACGGGACAAATCGTATTCTTTGCCGATGATGCTGCCGAATGGCATGCTGCCGGCAAGCGTGTGGTGATGGTACGTATCGAGACTTCTCCGGAAGATTTGGCAGGTATGGCAGTTGCCGAAGGTATCCTGACTGCCCGCGGTGGTATGACTTCGCATGCGGCAGTGGTTGCCCGTGGTATGGGTAAGTGCTGTGTGTCCGGTGCAGGTGCCTTGAACATCGACTACAAGGCGCGTACAGTGGAAGTGGATGGTGTACTGTTGAAAGAAGGTGACTATATCTCCTTGAACGGAAGCACCGGTGAAGTATATAAAGACAAGGTGGAGACAAAAGCGGCTGAGCTGTCCGGTGACTTTGCGGAACTGATGGATTTGGCAGACAAATATACGAAGCTGCAGGTTCGTACCAATGCGGATACTCCTCATGATGCCGCAGTAGCACGTAATTTTGGCGCTGTGGGTATCGGTCTTTGCCGTACGGAACACATGTTCTTTGAAGGCGAGAAGATTAAAGCCATGCGCGAGATGATTCTGGCAGAAAATGCAGAAGGGCGCCGCAAGGCTTTGGCTAAGATTCTTCCCTACCAGCAAGCTGACTTCAAGGGAATTTTCAAGGCAATGGAAGGCTGTCCGGTGACGGTGCGTCTGCTTGATCCTCCTTTGCATGAGTTTGTTCCCCATGACCTGAAGGGACAGCAGGAAATGGCAGATACGATGGGCGTGAGCCTCCAGTATATCCAGCAACGTGTTGAGGCACTTTGTGAGCATAATCCGATGTTGGGTCATCGTGGTTGCCGTTTGGGAAATACATATCCTGAAATTACACAGATGCAGACGCGTGCCATCCTGGGTGCTGCTTTGGAATTGAAGAAGGAAGGTGTTGAAACCCATCCTGAAATCATGGTGCCTCTGACCGGTATCTTGTATGAGTTCAAGCAGCAGGAAGAAGTGATTCGTGCTGAGGCTGCCCAGTTGTTTGAAGAAGTGGGTGACAGCATCGACTTCAAGGTAGGTACAATGATTGAGATTCCGCGTGCCGCCTTGACTGCCGACCGCATTGCTTCCTCTGCCGAGTTCTTCTCATTCGGTACGAACGACTTGACTCAGATGACATTTGGTTATTCACGCGACGATATCGCTTCCTTCCTCCCGATTTATCTGGAGAAGAAGATTCTGAAAGTAGACCCGTTCCAGGTACTCGACCAGAATGGTGTAGGACAGTTGGTGCGCATGGCTACTGAAAAGGGACGTGCTATCCGTCCGGATTTGAAGTGCGGTATCTGCGGCGAACATGGCGGTGAGCCTTCTTCTGTGAAGTTCTGCCACAAAGTTGGCTTGAATTATGTCAGCTGTTCTCCGTTCCGTGTGCCTATTGCACGTCTGGCTGCGGCGCAGGCTGCCATTGAAGGCTGATTTCAATAATACTGAATAATGACATTTATGGGCTGCATGCTTTACTTGGTAATGGCATGCGGCCTATTTTGTTGGAAAAAACTGTAGTTTCTATTAATTTATTTGTATTTTCTTTAGTATATTTGCTTCCCATAATTTTATAGTTTCCAATAAGCAAGCAAAAAACGATGATATTGACAATTACGGCAGCATACGATGTTTGGACGAATGACTTCTATCAGAATAATGAAGCATTGGTATATAGTTTTGGGATAATTGTCATTCTGCTTTTGGTCATCATGATAATCATTTCCATCAGCAAGAGCAAAAGGTTGAAGACGTTGCAGCGCATCAATGAGGTTGCCGAAGAATCCAACCAGCTGAAGAATGCTTTCATCGCTAATATGACTCACGAAATTCGTACTCCTTTGAATGCCATTGTAGGCTTTACAACTATGCTTGCCGAAATGGATAATTTGGACAGAGAAACCCGTATGGCTTTTCTGAAGGAGATTAATGATAACAAGGACTCGCTGCTGCAACTGGTCAATGACTTGCTGGACTATTCGAAGATTGAGGCAAATACTCTGGAATATAACGATGGAGAAGTGGATGTAAACGCGCTGATTGATGAAGTCTGTACGACGGAGAATATGCGCTCGCATCCCACGGGCATTCAGGTGGAGTTTGTAGAACGGCTGCCTCAATGCCGTTTGGTGGTAGACCGCGTGCGTTTTGCCCAAGTCATAGGTAACTTGGTGAGGAACGCCTTGAAGTTTACGGAGATGGGCAGTGTGAAAATCGGTTGCAGGAGATTGAGCAACCATAACTTCTATTTTTATGTGGCAGATACAGGCTGTGGTATCGATGAAGTGGGAAGACATGCCATCTTTGAACGGTTTGTGAAGATGAACTACAATATCAAAGGTACGGGGTTGGGGCTTTCCATCACCAAATCTATTGTGGAGCACTATGGGGGAGGTATCGGTGTGGAGTCTAAGAAAGGGGAAGGCTCCACCTTCTATTTCACGTTGCCTGCCGGTATTGAATACAAAGAGTACGGTAAATTTTGATTTGCCAGTCCAAGAAGGCTCAATCAGCCATTTTCTTCAACTTCTTGAAGTGGCGGATTACTTCCAGATAATCGCGGTCGGTGCAGGCATTGAATTTATTCCATAAGTCACCCATTACAACGGCACCACCGAATCCGTAATCCTTAATCTCCAGTATGTTGTCGGGAGTAATGCCTCCCAAAGCCATGACTCTACTGTCTATGACCTTACTTTTTCCTGCTTGCCGCAACTCTTCGGCTGTGAAGCCGGACGTGACTCCGGACTTTGTGATGCAATTATATATCGGGCTTAGGAACAGATAGTCATAGAAATGCTTCTTGTTCTGCACTTCGTCCAGTGAATGGCAGGTGCAACTGATGTGACCCGAATAGTCATGGGGCTCTTTGGGATTGCGGGTGTTTAGATGAATCCCCATCAGGCTGAACTCTTCCTGCAGGTAGAAGTGCTCATGGGTAATGATGCGCTTATGGTATTTTGCGGGTATCAGCGTTAAAAGCCGTTCTGAATACATGGCGGGAGTTTCCGGCTTCCTCAGATGTAGAATATCCAGCCCCTCTTCGAATAGTGCCGTGATAATCTTGTCTTCTTCCACAAAAAATGTGGGTGCTGTTACTACGATGAGTTTCATTTCTTTTGTTTAACTTTTAAGTTTAGCAAAGTTAATGAATACTTATGGTAGAAGCCAAAGAATTTCTTTAAAATATGTTAGATGGCTATTTTAAACAAGAAAACGCATTCTTGAACCTTAGTTGCTCAAGAATGCGTCATTAACATGTTTAGTGGGACCTTGTTGCTTATTTCAGTCTTTTACCTACTACATCCCAGTCGATGATGCTCCACAGTTCGTTCACATGGTCGGCACGGCGGTTCTGGTAATCAAGATAGTAGGCATGTTCCCACACGTCGAATCCGAGTAGCGGAACAAGACCGGCGCGTACCGGATTGCTACCGTTGGCTTCTTTGGTGATGTGGAGTTTGCCGTTCTTGTCGGCAGACAACCAAGCCCATCCGGAGCCGAACAAGCCGACAGCTGCCGCGTTGAATTCCTTCTTGAAATTCTCAAAGCTGCCGAAGTCGCGTTTGATGGCTTCTGCCAGCTTGCCGGTAGGCTCGCTGTGGGCAGGCTTCGGAGCAAACTGTAAGAAGTATAATGTGTGGTTCAACACTTGTCCTGCATTGTTGAAGATGGCACCGTCCGGTGCTGTGGCAACAATGGTTACCAGGTCTTTGCCTTCAAATTCCGTTCCCGGAACGAGGTTGTTGAGGTTGTTCACGTAGGTTTGCAGATGTTTACCGTAGTGGTAATCTATGGTTTGCTGACTGATTACAGGTTCCAGTGCATTGTTGGTGTAGGGAAGTTTTGGCATTTCGTAAGTCATAACTGTTATCATTAAAATCGTTAATATTGTATTCATAAGTTTCAATTATTTAATTTTGGAACTTTACTATATAAACACTATAACCTATAGAAATGTTCGTACGTCTCCGAAGCTTTTTTTATCTTTGCCTCCGTAAAAACAAAGGAAGAAAAAATATCATCATTTTAAGATTATACGGATATGCCCGATTATATAGAGGAACTGAACGAAGGACAACGGAACGCGGTGTTATACAATGACGGTCCGTCACTGGTGATAGCCGGTGCCGGTTCGGGAAAGACGCGCGTGCTGACCTACAAGATTGCTTATCTGCTGGAGAATGGCTACCAGCCTTGGAACATTCTGGCATTGACCTTTACCAACAAGGCGGCGCGCGAAATGAAGGAGCGTATAGCCCGTCAGGTGGGGCCGGAGAGGGCGCGCCATCTGTGGATGGGAACCTTTCACTCCATGTTCCTGCGCATTCTGCATGTCGAGGCCGGGCATATCGGCTTCACTTCGCAGTTTACCATTTACGATACGGCAGACAGTAAAAGCTTGATACGTTCCATTATCAAGGAAATGGGGCTGGATGAGAAAGTGTACAAGCCGGGGATGGTGCAGGCGCGTATCTCGAATGCCAAGAATCATCTGGTTTCTCCGGCAGGCTATGCCAACAACAAGGAGGCTTACGAAGGAGACCGTGCAGCCAAGGTTCCGGCGCTTCGCGACATCTACCAGAGATATTGGGAGCGTTGCCGGCAGGCAGATGCGATGGACTTCGACGATTTGCTGTTCTACACATTCCTGCTGTTCCGGGACCACCCCGAGGTGTTGGCGCGTTATCAGGACCAGTTCCGTTACATTCTGGTAGATGAGTATCAGGATACCAATTTTGCACAGCACAGCATTGTGCTGCAACTTGCCAAGAACCATCAGCATGTCTGTGTGGTGGGGGATGATGCACAGAGTATCTACTCCTTCCGTGGTGCTGATATTGACAATATTCTCTACTTTACGAAAGTATATCCCGATACGAAGGTCTTCAAGCTGGAGCAGAATTACCGTTCCACCCAGACCATTGTCCGCGCGGCCAACAGCCTGATAGAAAAGAACCAGTGGCAGATACGCAAGGAAGTGTTCTCGGAAAAGGAGAAGGGAGAGGCCATCGGTGTGTACCAGGCATACAGTGACGTGGAAGAAGGGGATATTGTGGTGAATAAGATAGCTGAACTGCGGCGTGAAAAGCGCTATGCCTACTCTGATTTTGCGATACTCTACCGTACCAATGCGCAGAGCCGTATTTTTGAGGAAGCCATGCGCAAACGCAGTATGCCTTACCGTATTTACGGAGGTTTGTCGTTCTATCAACGCAAGGAAATCAAAGATGTTATCGCTTACTTCCGTCTGATAGTGAATCCCAATGATGAAGAGGCTTTCAAACGTATTATCAATTATCCTGCACGGGGTATCGGAGATACGACAGTGGGAAAAATCATTGCTGCCGCCACCGGGCACAATGTCAGTTTGTGGACCGTGCTTTGTGAGCCGTTGGCGTATGGCTTGAACTTCAATAAAGGTACGGTGGGAAAGTTGCAGGCATTCCGCGAACTTATATCTGCCTTTATCACAGATGTTGCGGAGAAGAATGCCTACGAGATTGGTGCTGACATTATTCGCCAATCGGGCATCATCAATGATGTGTGTCAAGACAGCTCTCCCGAGAATCTGAGCCGTAAGGAGAATATAGAGGAGCTGGTGAACGGTATGAGTGATTTTTGCGCCCAACGGCAGGAGGAAGGAAACCCTAACGTGTTGTTGGGTGACTTCCTTTCGGAAGTTTCCCTTCTTACCGACCAGGATTCGGATAAGGATGGGGACGATGAGAAGATAACCCTGATGACTGTACATTCGGCCAAGGGATTGGAGTTCAAGAATGTGTTTGTAGTGGGGATGGAGGAGAATCTTTTTCCCAGCAGCATGGTGGGTGACTCTCCCCGGGCATTGGAGGAAGAACGGCGGCTGTTCTATGTAGCCATCACACGTGCCGAAGAACACTGTTTCCTATCGTATGCAAAGACGCGTTTCCGGTACGGCAAGATGGAGTTTGGCAGTCCCAGCCGTTTTCTGAAGGATATAGACGTACGGTTCCTGCGCCTGCCTCAGGATGCGGGAATGTTCCGCAGGGTAGAGGAGGAAGCTGCCGTTTTCCGCAGGGAGAACGCCAGAGGCTTTGCGCCTGATAAGGAAGATGCTCCGTATGGAGGAAAAGAGCGTGTGTCTGTACGGCCGAAGCAGCAGATTATTGCGCCGACCGTTCCACGTAACCTGAAACGGGTGGCGCCTTCTGCAAATACGGCAAGTACATCGCCTTCTGCCGGCGCGTCTGCCAACCGTGTACAGCAGGGACAACTGATAGAGCACGAACGTTTCGGCCTGGGTGAAGTTTTGAAAGTGGAGGGCGAAGGAGACAATGCGAAAGCCACCATCCGCTTCAAGAATGCGGGAGACAAACAACTTTTGCTGCGCTTCGCGCGTTTCAAAGTTATAGGGTGATGAATATTGTTTACAAAAGAATGACTTTGCAGAAGGGCGGCATCTGTTTTACTAAATATTCCCCGGAGAATTACTAAAATGAGGAGGACGATTTAGTAAAACTTCGGAGAAGATTTACTAAATCGTTGGAGAGGGCTTGTCAACCCCTTGTGGCGTGTTTATTAGGATGGAATCATAAATGGTAAAAAAAATATATATAAAATGACAAATAAAGACTTTTCCCTTTTCCCTTCTCCCTGCTATATTATGGAAGAAGGATTGCTGAGAAAGAACCTCGCACTGATAAAAAGTGTGGCCGACCGCGCAGGTGTGGAGATAATCCTCGCTTTCAAATCATTTGCCATGTGGCGTTCCTTTCCCATTTTCAGGGAGTATATAGACCACTCTACGGCAAGTTCTGTCTACGAAGCCCGTCTGGCATTGGAGGAGTTCGGAAGTAAGGCACATACGTACTCGCCTGCCTATACCGAGGCCGATTTTCCGGAGATAATGCGGTGCAGCAGCCATATTACTTTCAATTCGCTTTCGCAGTTCCACCGCTTTTATCCGGTAGTGGTGGCGGAGGGAAGCGGCATTTCCTGCGGTATCCGTATCAATCCTGAATACTCTGAGGTGGAAACGGAGCTTTATAATCCCTGCGCACCCGGTACCCGCTTCGGTGTAATGGCCGACCAGCTTCCCGAAGAACTTCCGGCGGGTATTGAAGGTTTTCACTGTCATTGTCACTGCGAGTCTTCTTCCTACGAGCTGGAACACACATTGGAGCACTTGGAAGGAAAATTCTCCCGCTGGTTCTCACAGATTAAGTGGTTGAATTTAGGAGGCGGGCATCTGATGACGCGTAAGGATTATGATGTAGAGCATCTTGTCCGTCTGTTGCAGGGCTTGAAGGGGCGCTATCCACATCTTCAAATCATTCTTGAGCCCGGTTCCGCTTTTACTTGGCAGACCGGTGTGCTGAGCTCGGAGATAGTGGACATCGTGGAAAACCGCGGCATTCGTACCGCCATTCTCAACGTTAGCTTTACGTGCCACATGCCGGATTGTCTGGAGATGCCCTATCAGCCTGCAGTGCGTGGAGCGGAGATGGGCGATGCGGGCCCTTACGTCTATCGCCTTGGAGGAAACTCCTGCTTGAGCGGCGACTATATGGGACTGTGGAGTTTCGACCATGAGCTGCAGATAGGGGAGAGAATCGTCTTTGAGGACATGATACATTACACCACTGTAAAGACGAATATGTTCAATGGAATTCACCATCCGGCCATTGCAATGTGGACAAAAGAAGGAAAAGCTGAAGTTTTCAAGCAATTTTCTTATGAAGATTATCGTGGGCGAATGAGTTGATAATCAAAAGTCTGCTTGTATGCCTGGCGAAAATGTACACTTTTCTGTGTGAAAAAAGTCTGCGGAATGTTTGCAGGTTTAAGGAAAATATCTACCTTTGCATCCGCAATCGCGGAAATAGCTCAGTTGGTAGAGCATAACCTTGCCAAGGTTAGGGTCGCGAGTTCGAGTCTCGTTTTCCGCTCAACGCAGTTTAGATTGCAATTGCCTATGCCCAGGTGGCGGAATTGGTAGACGCGCACGTTTCAGGTGCGTGTGTCGAGAGGCATGCAGGTTCGAGTCCTGTTCTGGGCAC
>NZ_QTLN01000011.1:68977-137680 GCF_003602735.1 Bacteroides sp. AF39-16AC
TATGCCCAGGTGGCGGAATTGGTAGACGCGCACGTTTCAGGTGCGTGTGTCGAGAGGCATGCAGGTTCGAGTCCTGTTCTGGGCACCAAGGTAAAGCAGTCGGTTCTTTGAATTGTTGAAAGTAAGTTGGAGAGGTGGCGGAATTGGTAGACGCGCTACTTTGAGGGGGTAGTGACAATTATGTCGTGGGAGTTCGAGTCTCCTTCTCTTCACGCTTTTATACATTGCGGAAATAGCTCAGTTGGTAGAGCATAACCTTGCCAAGGTTAGGGTCGCGAGTTCGAGTCTCGTTTTCCGCTCTTTCAGATGTATTGAAGATGACTTATGCCCAGGTGGCGGAATTGGTAGACGCGCACGTTTCAGGTGCGTGTGTCGAGAGGCATGCAGGTTCGAGTCCTGTTCTGGGCACTTTACTCCTCAAAAAAGGAGAGTCATCCCATGCGGAAATAGCTCAGTTGGTAGAGCATAACCTTGCCAAGGTTAGGGTCGCGAGTTCGAGTCTCGTTTTCCGCTCTTTTCAGATAAAAAAATCCCGCAAGCATTGTTCGGTGCTTGCGGGATTTTTTTGTTGTATGGAAGTTGTTGTTACAGTTTCTGTAATGAGAATCCGAGCATCATTCCGTCGTAGCTGTTGGCCAGCGAGCCGATACTCTTCAGAGTGGAGTTGCTGCTTTTGCTGGAGAGGAAGGTTATCAGTTTCAGTAGCTTGTCCGATTCGAACAGCAGGTCCATAGTTGTGGAGGTAGCGTTGACCTTGGCATTCATACCTATCAGCTTGGCGAATTTCAAGTTGACCTTTTGGGTGGATGCATTGTAGGAGTAGCTTCCCTTCATGCTCTTTTGCCCTACTTTGGCGCTGAATGTGCTGTCGGCGTTGAATGTGAATGACATTTGCCCGGCTTTGATGCCTACTTTGGCAAGCTGTTCGTCCAGTTTCTTTTCTGCGGCTGTGGCGGCAACGGCACCGCCGGCTTTCTGCAGCAGGTTGTCCGATTCGAATTCAATGGCGGAGCCGGTATACGACCAAGTGCCGGTCATATCCGCTGTTGACTTGCCGGTCACGGCATTTACCGCCTTCTCTATATTTTCTTTGTTGAACAAATCCTTGATGGATTGTGCGTGACTATTGCCGGTCAGCAGTAGTGCGGCAACAAACAGTTGCCAAAAAACTAATCTTTTCATTTTACTTATGTCTATTGTTTGCTATTCAGGCTTTTGTTGATACTTTCGATATAGTCCAGCAGCTCTTTCCGTCCCATGCGGTTTTCAGAAGAGGTGATGAAGTAGGGAGGCAGCTCTTCCCACTGTTCCTTCAACTGTTCCAGGTATTCGTTGATGTGGGTGTTCAGTCTGCCGCCTTTCAGTTTGTCGGCCTTTGTGAAGACGATGGCAAAGGGTACGCCGTTCTCGCCCAGCCATTCCGTAAACTCGAGGTCGATGGCTTGGGGAGCCAGCCGGCTATCTATAAGAACAAACAGACAAGTCATCTGTTCGCGTTGCAGTATATAACTTTCTATAATACGTTTGATTTGTTCCTGCCCTTTCTGTCCCCGTTTGGCGTAGCCGTATCCCGGAAGGTCTACAATGTACCAGCTCTTGTTGATGAGGAAATGGTTGATGAGCATGGTCTTTCCCGGTGTGGCAGAGGTCATGGCAAGCCCTTTTCTCCCGGTCAGCATATTGATGAGACTGGATTTTCCTACGTTGGAGCGTCCGATGAAAGCATATTCGGGAAATGTGCCTGCGGGGCATTTCCGCACGTCTGTGTTACTGATGACGAATTCAGCGTTTGTAATATCCATTTTGTTGCCTTTTTGGGGTTTTACGTGTGGCAAAGGTAGCACTAATTTCATAAGTTTGCACTATCTTTGCCCAGAAAGCGAAGATAGGCTGCACCTCAGTATAAAAAATGAACGAGTTCATTTTATTCTGCATTCGGTTTGCACTATCTTTGTGGCCAATAGGAGAATTTTAAGTATGAATGGACAGTTTCCCTCTACATTATTGGAGAAGGCGGTAAATGAGTTTGCCAAGTTGCCCGGAGTGGGACGCAAGACGGCTATGAGGCTGGTTCTTCACCTGCTCCGCCAGGATACGGCAGTGGTGGAAGCGTTCGGCAATGCCATCGTGACGCTGAAGCATGAAGTGAAATATTGCAAGGTATGCCATAATATATCAGATACGGAGACGTGCCGCATCTGTTCCAGTCCGCAACGGGACGCTTCTGTGGTTTGTGTGGTAGAGAACATCCGCGATGTGATGGCTGTGGAAGCCACACAACAGTTCCGTGGTTTGTATCACGTGCTGGGAGGTGTCATCTCGCCGATGGATGGCATTGGCCCCGGAGACTTGCAGATAGAAAGCCTTGTGCAGCGGGTAGCCGCCGGCGGCATCAATGAAGTGATTCTTGCGCTGAGCACGACGATGGAGGGAGATACCACCAACTTTTATATCTACCGCAAGCTGGAAAAACTGGGCGTGAAGCTCTCTGTCATAGCCCGTGGCATTTCCATCGGCGACGAATTGGAGTATACGGATGAAGTGACTCTGGGACGCAGTATTGTGAACCGCACTCCATTTTCCGGAACTGCCTGATTGTTTGGGCCATTATCAATTATTCATTATCCACTATCAATTTACTAAATGGAAGAACAAATAAAGAAGACCGCAGCGCGTGTCCGAACAACTTTTGCCTATTTCTGGATGCTTCCCATCCTGCTCGTTCTACTTGGAGAAACCGGAGGCGGATGGGTAGGTATGTATGCCGGAGATGTACGTGCCACCTATATGGCTGAGACAGTAACCATTCTGCTGGCTGCCTCTTGCGTACCCATAGCCTTGAAACTCTTTTCATGGGTATTAATCCGGAAAATAGATGTAGTGACGCTTCCCGAAGCCCTCCGTCTCTATGCGCTGTGGAGTGGCGTGCGGCTGGCATTGCTTGCCATACCGGTGCTTGCAGGCTTTTTCACCTATTATATCATGTTGAGCAGTACGGGTGCACTGTGTGCACTGATAGGACTGACGGCTTCTCTGTTCTGCCTGCCGGGTGAGGGACGCCTGCGTAAAGAACTGCATATCAATAAAGAAGAAGAAATGTAACCGACTGGAAGATATGAATAAATCTTATTTCTGCAGTGAAAGGGTGCGTCTCCGTGCTATGGAGCCGGAAGATCTGGAAGTGATGTATGCCATGGAGAATGATTCCCAGACTTGGGATGTGACGAACTTCACCGTGCCCTATTCCAGATTTGTCTTGAAACAATATATTGAGAATTCCGAGTGCGATATGTTTGCCGACCGCCAGCTGCGTATGATGATTGTACGTGCAGAGGATGATGTGGTGATAGGTACCATCGATATTACAGAGTTTTCTCCCATGCATGCCCGGGGAGAGGTGGGCATTGCCATACGGAAGGAGTATCAGGGCAATGGTTATGCCAAGGAAGCGCTGCGTTTGCTGTGCGACTATGTTTTCAGTTTCTTGTATCTGAAACAGTTGATAGTCCATATCTCGGTGGATAATGAGGCAAGTATCCGCCTTTTTGAATCCTGCGGTTTTGTGCGTTGCGGGCTTTTGAAGGAGTGGTGGCGCGTAGGAGGATGCTATAAGGATGTCGTGCTGTTGCAACTTCTCCGAAGCACTAATTGAGCGTTGGAATCTGAGGGAAACGCGACCATATTTCATATTTTGCTCCCAGCTTGCACAATGCCTTCTTCCAGAGTGTGCCGCTGGCCGCCTCGTTCATTAGCGAACTGATGTTTTCTTTGCCTACCAGCCAGGTGTTTTCTTCAATTTCCCGGCCCAGTTGTTCGTACTCCCAGCCGGAGTATCCCAAGAAGAATCTGATTCTGCCTTGAACGGGATTTCCCTGCATGATGTAGTTTTTAATGGCTTCAAAGTCACCGTTCAGGTAGAAGCCTTTGCCGATGGACAGCGCTCCGGTAATACCCTCGAGCGTGTGCAGATAGAACAATGTATCTGTGCTGAGTGGTCCTCCTTTATAGATAGGTATACTTTCCGGGCAGTCGAAGTCTTTCAGCACATCATTCAAGAATAGGGGGAGCGGTTTGTTCAGAACCAGTCCCATTGTGCCGTCATGTGTATGGTCCACCAGTAGAATGACGGATCGTCCAAACATATGGTCACACAAAAAGGGTTCGGAAATCAAGACCTTTCCCTGGGCAGGAACCACATGGTTTGTTTCTATCTTGAATAGATTTATATTGCTATACATGCCCCTAATATACATAATATTCCACAATAAACCAAAGTTCTTCGCTGTTTTTCATTTTAAAAGTTTCTTTTCTCAGATTTTATGGCTTTTTTTATTCGGAGAAAATACTTAAGTTTGCAAGTAATTGGCAATTTAATGCAATGAAATATACTACATTATATACGTTAATTTTAGGGCTGTTTTCTATAGGATGGACGGATTGCCCGGAGGATTTTATGGAGCGTATGCAGCGTCCGGGACATTCTGAAATACAGCTTTCTAAAGTGACGATAAGTGGCCGTGTGCTGGATGAAAGCGGGTTTCCGTTGGCCGGTGCCACTATTCAAGAGAAAGAAACTGCCAATGGTGCGATAGCGGATTCGGAAGGAAAATTCACTCTGGTGGTTGCCGATAATGCAGTGCTTCGTGTTTCGTTTATCGGCTACATGTCCCAGGATATTGAGGTGGAAGGACATTCGACCTTTCATATCACACTAAGAGAAGATATGATAGAGCTGGATAACGTTATTGTTACCGCTTTGGGTATCGAAAAGAAAGAAAATTCTCTTTCTTACGCCACAGATTTAATAAAAAACGAGGAGTTGACGCGAGTAAAAATGCCCAACTTAATTACTTCGTTGACCGGCAAGTCGGCAGGTGTGCGTGTCAATCAGGTTTCTTCCGGTCTGGGAGCCTCAGCCAAAGTCAGTATCCGTGGAATCCGTTCGGTGGCGAGTGACAACCAACCGCTGTATGTGATAGACGGTGTTCCCATTCTGAACTCCACTTCCGAGCAAGCATACTCTGCCATAGGCGGAACGGCCAATGCCGGCAACCGTGACGGAGGAGACGGCATTTCCAATCTGAATCCTGAAGATATAGAGAGTATCAGTATCCTGAAAGGAGCTCCAGCGGCAGCTTTGTATGGTAGTCAGGCCGCCAATGGGGTGATACTGATTACTACAAAGAAGGGGCAGTCGCACGGGCAGCGCAGTGTTTCTTTCTCGACGAGCCTGATGTTCGACAATGCTTTTGCACTACCCAAGATGCAGAACCGCTATGGAGTAAGTGACGGTGTGGACAGTTGGGGAGAACGGGCAAACCTTCCCGAATATGATAATCTGAGAGACTTCTTCTCTACTGGTGTCACCTCCATAACTTCCATCTCCTTGAGTCACGGCAATGAGAAGTTGCAGAACTATTTCTCCTATGCCAATACTACGGGGCATGGCATCATTGGGAAACATAACCTTTCGAAGCACAACCTCACTTTCAGAGAGACTTCCGTTCTGTTGAATTCCCGTCTGAAGTTAGATGGCAGTATGAACCTGATGCGCCAGGTGGTGAAGAACAAGCCTACCGTGGGTGGTTTCTACATGAATCCTTTGGTGGGGCTCTACCGTTTTCCACGGGGTGAGGATATTTCTTATTATAAGGAGAACTTCGAGGTTTATGATGAGGGTAGAAACCTGAACATACAGAATTGGCATACCTCCTACGAGGATTTTGAGCAGAATCCCTACTGGATTACCAATCGCATATTGAGCAAGGAGAACCGTATGCATGTCATAGTCTCCTTATCTGCCAATCTGAAGATAAACGATTGGTTAAGCCTGCAGGCCCGTGGCAATGTAGACTATATTAACGACAAGGTGCGCCAGCAGTTCTATGCCTCTACCGCTCCGGCGTTAGCGGGAGCCAATGGGCGTTATATCGAGATGGACTATCAGGAAACCCAATATTACGGAGACGCCATACTGATGATGAAAAAGCAGTGGGATGCATTCTCTCTCAACGCGGCGCTCGGTGCCAGTATCAATGACAAGACAGTGAACTCCACCCGCTATGACTCTAAAACAGCTTCGCTGAAATATGCCAATGTGTTCAATCTGGCCAATATCATCATGAATGGTTCCGCTGGGCTGGACCAGAAGATTGATGCACGGCGCCAATTGCAGTCCTTGTTTGCGACGGCACAACTGGGCTACAACGAGTTTGTCTATCTTGATTTGTCGGCCCGTAATGACTGGTCCTCCACACTGGCTTATACATCTCATGAGAAAAGCGGGTTCTTCTATCCCTCCGTGGGATTTTCGCTGATATTCAATAAGCTGATGACTTTACCCCGATGGGTGTCACTGGCAAAGATAAGGGGGGCATACAGCATGGTGGGCAATGATATTCCCATGTTCATCACAAATCCTTCCTCGCATATCACGGCGGGTGGAGAGTTCCTGGCAAGTGATGCCGCGCCGTTCAAGGATATGGAACCGGAGATGACGCATTCCTTTGAGGCGGGTATAGAAGCGCGTTTTTTAAAGAACCGCATTGGTTTGAATGCCACTTTCTATAAGACGAATACCCGGAACCAGTTCTTCAAGCTTCCTACTCTGTCGGGCGATAAATATGCCTACCGTTATGTCAATGCGGGTGATATACAGAATGTGGGGTGGGAGATTTCATTGGATGCCGTTCCTTTGCTGACAAACCATTTCAAGTGGAAAACAGAGGTGAACTTCTCCACCAACCGCAACAAGATAATTTCACTGCACGAAGCGCTGAAGGAGTTTCTTTACGGTCCTACCAGCTTCTCGTCCAGTTATGCCATGAAATTGGTGAAAGGGGGCTCTATCGGTGACATCTACGGAAAAGCTTTTGTACGTGACGATGTGGGCAATATCGTTTACGGCACGGAAGGAGACAATACCGGCATGCCTTTGGTGGAAGGTGATGGCAATACGGTGAAAGTGGGCAATGCCAATCCAAAACTGATGCTGGGCTGGAATCATATGCTGTCTTACAAGAATTTTTCTTTCTATTTTCTGGTGGATTGTCGCTTTGGAGGCGATATTTTGTCCCAGACGCAGGCGGATATGGATATGTATGGCGTTTCTGAAGTCACGGCCCGGGCCAGAGACAAAGGTTATGTAATGCTTGAAGGTAACCGGATAGATAATGTGAAAGGATTTTATAAGAATGTTGTAGGCGGACGGGCCGGGGTGACGGAATATTATATGTATGATGCCACGAACATCAGGCTGCGTGAGCTGTCCGTGGGCTACCAACTGCCTGCAGCCTGGATGGAAAAGACCAAAGTCCTCAAGCGGGCACAACTGTCCTTTTCTGGACGCAACTTGTTCTTCTTCTACAAAAAGGCGCCTTTCGACCCTGACCTGGTACTCTCTACGGGCAACGATAACCAGGGAATTGAAGTCTACGGTATGCCTACCACGCGTAGTTGGGGATTTTCTTTGAAGTGTGAATTTTAAGAGGGGGAGGGAGACTTGATATGAAGAGGATTATAGTACTGATTGGCATGGTTTTCGTGTTTCTGGCTTGTACGGGAGACTTTAAGGAAATCAATACGGACAAGTCCGGCGTGACGGACGAGGACTTGCAGGCCGACTGTAACGAACATGGCATCCGTCTTGGAATCATCCAGCAAGGCATCTATTTCAATTACGACTACGGAAAGGGGAAGAACTGGCCTTTTCAATTGACCCAGAATTTGAATGCCGACATGTTCAGCGGTTACATGCACGATGCCAAGCCTCTGAATGGAGGTTCGCACAATTCGGACTACAACTTGCAGGATGGATGGAACAGTGCCATGTGGGGACATACCTATGAGTATGTTTTCCCGCAGATATATCAGTCGGAGAATGCCACACGTGACCGTATGCCTGCCTTTTTCGGCATTACCAAGATACTGAAGGTGGAAGTGATGCACCGTGTCACGGACTATTACGGCCCTATTGTGTATAGTCATTTTGCCGATCCCGAAGCCCGTTATATGCCCGACACGCAGAAAGAGGTCTATAATGCATTTTTCTGTGAACTCGATACGGCTGTAGCTGTACTTTCCGATTATATTGTCGAGCATCCGGGAGCTTCGGAGTTTGCGCGTTTCGATATGTTGTTGGACGGTGATTATGACTCTTGGATAAAGTTTGCCAACTCGTTGAGGATGCGGCTTGCCATGCGCATTGCGGTAGCCAGTCCGGAGAAGGCAAAAACGGAATTCCGTAAAGCGATGGATAATGAATACGGAGTCATTCGGGAGGCGGACGAGTCGGTGGCGGTTTCCACGGCGAGTGGATATACCAATCCGTTGGGCGAGATAAACCTTGTTTGGAATGAAGCTTATATGGGAGCGCCGATGGAGTCCATACTGAACGGATATGAAGATCCCCGTCGTGAAATCTATTTTGCCACTTGCCAGGATGAACAGTTTGCAGGCGAGTATCGCGGCATTCGTCAGGGTACATGCTTTGCACATAACTATTATAATACACTCTCAAAATTGAAAGTCACCCAGCAGACTGATGCAGTGTTGATGCCGGCAGCAGAAGTCTGGTTCCTGCGTGCCGAGGCTGCCCTACGGGGATGGACCGATGAGTCGGCGAAAACCTGCTATGAAGAAGGGGTAATGGCTTCTTTCCGTCAGTATGGCATCTTGCAGTCCGACGCTTATCTGGAGAGCGACTTGTTGCCTGCCGATTTTGTGGATACCTACGATATGGAGAATGATATTACCGCCCGTTGCCAAGTTTCGCCACGCTGGCTGGAGTCAGCGGATAGGGATACGAAACTGGAGAAGATTATTACCCAAAAATGGATTGCCATGTTTCCCGAAGGGTGTGAGGCTTGGGCTGAACAGCGCCGGACGGGGTATCCCCGGCTATTCCCCGTACGCTTTAATCACAGTAAAGACGGGTGCATAGATACTGAGACAATGATTCGCCGTCTGAACTTTCCCGGCGGACTGAAGACGGAGAATGCCGAGCAGTATGCCGCTTTGGTAGAGGCACTGGGTGGGGATGACAATGCCGGTACCCGATTGTGGTGGGATACCGGCATCAACTGGTAGAGATACCTTATTTATATAGGGATATTTTTTATTGGATGGGGTGATTCTCGGCAAAAATCGCCATACGTTCGTCCAACTGGTCGTACTGATGGTCTTGGATAAAGGAAGTGCAGGCACGCAATCCTTCTTGATGGCTTCCGGTGGTCACCAGCGAAATGGCGCTTACACCGTAGTACATTAGTTCCCGCGCAAGTTCTCCGCTACTCATGCCCGGATAACCGATGGTGAAATAGAAACCGTCGGCAACGGGATCACCCAAATCATTGTCGTATACCAAGTGGAAACCGTGGCGCAAGAAGATTTCTTTCAGGCGGCGGGCACGCTCACCGTATACTTTCACTTCATCAAGGAAGTTGTATTGACCTTCATTGGCTGCTTTAAGCATGGCGGCAAGAGCATACTGCGCAGAGTGGCTGGTGCCGGAGGAGAGCGCATAGAGTACGCGGTGGATGAATACTGTGCCGAAGGTGCCGCCGCCGTAGCGTTGTGTCAACCCGGGATAGGCCCGATGATACAGTTTGTCCGAAATGCAGCTGACACCGATACGTTGACCGGCATAGCTGAAAGCTTTGGAACCGGAAATGAGCAGCACGTAATAGTCCGTATAGTGTGCCACAGAAGGTTGGTAAGGCGCTTGGAACGGTTTGCTCAAGTCTTGGCGGAAGTCCATGGCAAAGTAGGCGAGGTCTTCCAGCACAATGACGTCATATTGGGTTGCCAGTTCGCCGATGATGCGCAACTCTTCTTCTTTCAGGCAAATCCAGCTGGGGTTGTTGGGATTGGAATAGACGATGGCGGAGATATTGCCTTTGCTGAGGTAACTTTCCAGCTTCGCTTTCAACTTGTCGCCACGGTAGTCATATACGTCAAAGGTTTCATATTTCTGTCCCATCACGACCAACTGCTGCTTCTGTACCGGGAAACCGGGATCGATGAAGAGAATGGTATCCTTTTTCTCATCGCACTGGCTACATGTGAGAAATGAAGCGAAAGTTCCTTGCATGGAGCCGGTAACTGGTACACAACCTTCGGGGGCTACATCTACATTGATAAAGGCTTTGATGAAACGGGATGCTTCCTGCTTCAAGGCGGGGAGTCCGTTGATGTCCGGGTAGAGGCTGGCAATACCATTCTGCAATGCCTCCACCTCTGCCTTTACGCCGACGGTTGAGGGGGGGAGTCCGGGTACACCCATTTCCATTTTTATGAATTCCACACCCGATGCCGCTTCGGCATTGGCTGCAATGGCTTTTACTTCACGGATGGTTGCTTTGGCAAAGTCTGTGATATGAAAATCTGCGATAGTTTCATCTATCAACTTACGTTCAATAGGAGTATTTCTCATGATTTCAATATTAATTTAGTTTTGCAAAGGTAACATAAATCTCTTATAATCAAGCTATGTTAAAAAAAAGATGATTTTTTTTCTTTCAAGCTATTGCAGATATAAGAATTTTGTCTACCTTTGCAACCGCAATCGAGAGAGATAGCAACGAAAGAATGAAATAATGGTGCGTTAGTTCAGTTGGTTAGAATACATGCCTGTCACGCATGGGGTCACGGGTTCGAGTCCCGTACGCACCGCGAAAGTAAATAATAAATTAAAGCAAAGCTCTGAAATTCAAGGATTTCAGAGCTTTTTTTGTTTTCTGTATCGGCAAGAATAACGATTAAAAACAAATCATGCGTGGGATTATTCGTGGGATTTCTGCCAGTCTTACTATACTCATCTGATGAACTTGAACTTTCTTGCGGTATAATCGGGAATTCGGGTACAAATATCCGTAAATCATATACACCTTCGCTTGTGCTATCGCGGTACCTTTGTCATCAGAAGTTTAACAAGAAAAATAGAGTAATATAGCGTATGGCAAAAACAATTTTAGGAGTTCTGTCACTGCTTGTCATAATGTCGTGCAGTATTCCCGTAAAGGAGAACACCGTTCAACCCAATATAATGGAAACGAACAAGAAAAATCTCGGAAATCTGTTGGCGCTCTATCCCAAGCCGATGACGGTTGTTGGGGCGGAGGTTGAAGGGAAAGTAAACTGGCTAGTGGTAGGGCATACGGGTGTTATTGGACATGAGCGGATACTCATCAGCATGAGTAAAAGCCATTACACTAATCAAGGGATAAAGGACTCAAAACGACTTTCCGTCAATCTAGTGAGTCGTGAAATATTGCCGAAAGCTGACTATGTGGGAAGTGTAAGCGGTGCGACGGTCAATAAGTCGGAGGTGTTTGCCTACCATATTGGCGAAAACGGTACCCCCGTTATAGACGCATCACCCCTCACCATGGAGTGTGAGGTGGTAGACATCTATGAAACTGAAGGTTTCGACAATTTCATTTGTGCGATAGTCAATACATACGCTGCTCCTGAAGTGCTTGATAATAACGGGAAACTTGACTATACGAAGCTGAAACCCGTATTGTTTGAATTTCCGACCTATTCCTACCTTGCCACGGGAGAGATTATCGGCAAATGCCTGAATCTGGATAAGCAGCCGGGTATGTGCGCCAAAGAGCCGATGAGTGCTGACGGTATCGTGCGGTTGTCGAAAATCGAGGTTTATCCGCAGTATCTCGACGAGTATATGAAATACGCAACCGAAGTAGGCGAAATCTCTCTGCGTACCGAATCGGGCGTACTGACTATGTATGCGGTCGGCGAGAAGGAGAATCCCTGTAAGGTGACTATTCTCGAAACCTATGCGAGCCATGCGGCTTATGAAAAACATATTGCATCAGAACACTTTCAGAAATACAAGCAAGGAACGTTGCACATGGTCAAATCATTGGTCTTGTCTGACCAGACGCCACTTAATCCGGCTAACAAGCTCAATAACTTCATGCAATAAATAGAACGACTATGAACAAGATTTTTTTAATTTCAGTATTCAGCATTTTAACACTCAATGTTATGGCACAAGAAAAGATAGTACAGACAGCAGGACGCACCTAGTTGGGTGAGTTTGCTCCTAAATTTGCGGAACTAAACGACGATGTCCTCTTTGGCGAGGTCTGGAGCCGCACCGACAAACTCGGTCTGCGTGACCGTAGTTTGGTAACTATAACTTCTCTTATCAGTCAAGGAATCACGGATAATTCGCTCGTGTTCCACCTTCAGTCGGCAAAAAAGAACGGCATCACCCGTACGGAGATTGCTGAAATCATCACCCATATCGGATTCTATGCCGGTTGGCCCAAAGCGTGGGCAGCGTTTAATCTGGCCAAAGGCGTATGGGCAGAGGACACCGCCGGTGAAGATACCAAAGCCGCGTTCCAGCGTGAAATGATTTTCCCCATTGGAGAACCGAACACAGCATACGCACAGTACTTCATAGGTAACAGCTATCTTGCTCCCGTTTCACGTGAGCAGGTTTCCGTCTCTAACGTCACTTTCGAGCCTCGTTGCCGCAATAACTGGCACATACACCGTGCTACTAAAGGCGGTGGACAGATGCTTATCGGTGTTGCCGGTCGTGGGTGGTATCAAGAAGAAGGCAAGCCGGCAGTAGAGATTCTACCCGGTACGGTTATCCATATCCCTGCAAATGTGAAGCATTGGCACGGTGCTGCTTCTGATGGTTGGTTTGCCCATCTTGCTTTCGAAGTTCCCGGTGAGGATACTTCTAATGAATGGCTAGAGCCGGTGACGGATGAAGAATACGATAAACTTAAATAACACCACCCACACTCCCGTAATTCAAGCGATTACGGGAGTTTTTGTTTTATGGAGCTATGATTTAGTAGCTGGAGGGGACAGCATAATCCGTAATTTGGGTATAGATACCGGGGATTTATCTACACGGCATATGACGGATACCGCCTATTTTTGCATTATCATTAATTTGGTAATAAAAATTAAATAGGAGAAATTATGACTACGAACGAATTTAAAGAATATGTAAAGACGCGTCAAGCGCTTAATACGGAGGAGATACACCGTTTTATGGACGAAATGAGCAGTGAAGCCAGGCGTATCACTTTCCGGCTGAACACCGCATACTATACGCCGGACGAAGTACGTGAGTTGCTATCCGAATTGTTCGGTTATCAAGTTCCGTCATCGTTCCGGGTATTTCCGCCGTTTTATGCCGATTTCGGGAAGAATATAACAGTGGGCGAAGGCGTATTTATTAATGCCTGCTGTCATTTTCAAGACCATGGTGGTGTGATAATCGGCGACGGATGCCAAATTGGGCATAATGTAGTCTTTGCAACGCTCAATCATGGTTTGCCTCCGGCTGAACGCCAAACTACCTATCCGGCACCAATTGTACTAGGCAAGAATGTCTGGGTAGGTTCTAATTCAACGATTCTTCAAGGAGTGACAATTGGTGACAATGCTGTGGTGGGAGCTGGAGCGGTCGTGACGAAAGATGTGGAAGCAAATACAATAGTAGGTGGTGTCCCCGCAAAATTGATAAAGAGAATAGAATAATAAAATTGAAAACAAGATGAAAATAATATCAAATACAGCATTTGGCGGAGAAAGACCTTTGTTCGAATCGCATGACTTACGTATGGAGAATGTAGTTATCCGTGCTGGAGAATCAGCCATCAAGGAATGCAGCAACATCGAAGCTGTTGATTGTCGGTTCGAAGGAAATTATCCCTTCTGGCATGTTCACGGATTTGTTATCGACCGTTGTTTTTTCGATGTCGGCGGGCGTTCGGCACTGTGGTATTCCGACCATCTGAAAATGACTGATACGCGTATCGATGCACCCAAAATGTTTCGCGAGATGCACGACATCGAAATAGAGAATGTAGAGATAAACGATGCCAATGAGGTGTTCTGGCGTTGTAAAAATCTGAATATCAAAAATCTGAAACTGCATGGAGGAACTTATCCGTTCATGTTCAGCAGCGACATCCGCATAGACGGATTGGAAAGCGACAGCAAGTACGTTTTCCAGTATGTGAAGAATGTGGAGTTGCGCAATGCCAAAATCACTACGAAGGATGCCTTCTGGGAGGTGGAGAATGTGACAATCTACGATTCTGAACTCAACGGCGAATATCTCGGCTGGCATTCGCACAATCTCCGGTTGGTGAATTGCCATATAACCGGTGAGCAACCGCTCTGCTATGCCCACGACCTCGTACTGGAGAATTGCACCTTTGGTCCCGACTGCGACCGGGCTTTTGAATATAGTTCGGTGCAGGCAACCATCAAAGGAACAATAGGCGGGGTGAAGAATCCACGGACAGGCTGTATCACTGCCGAAAGCTATGGGGAAATCATTCTCGACGAAAATATAAAGGCGCCTGCCGATTGTGAGTTGAGGCTTTGGGATGGTAACTGGATTTATAAATTATGAAATACGATTTCGATACAATCATCTCGCGTCGCGGGACGAATTCTTATAAATGGGATACTCCCGAAGAGGAGAATGTACTGCCCATGTGGGTGGCGGATATGGATTTTCGTACAGCACCCGCTATTATCGATGCCTTACAAAAGCGGGTGGCGCACGGTATTTTCGGTTATACAAAAGTACCCGAAGCCTATTATGATGCGGTCGTCCGGTGGTTCGATGACCGGCATCGCTGGCAGGTTGATTCCCGGTGGATTATCTATACGAGTGGTGTCGTGCCGGCTCTGTCAGCCATTATCAAAGCCTTGGCCATGCCGGGTGATAAAGTCATCGTTCAGACTCCTGCCTATAATTGTTTCTACTCATCTATCCGTAATGACGGATGCGAGTTGTTTGCCAATAATCTCGTTTATCAGGATGGCCGCTACGTAATCGACTTTGCCGATCTTGAAAGGAAAGCTTCCGATCCGAAAGCAAAAATCCTGCTGCTGTGCAATCCTCACAATCCGGTCGGACGGGTCTGGACTCCGGAAGAACTGCAGCATATAGGTGATATTTGTTTACGGAATGAGGTGTTTGTCGTGGCGGATGAGATTCATTGTGAACTGACTTACGAAGGATATGACTACACACCCTTTGCCTCCTTGTCCGAACGCTTTTTGCAAAATTCCGTCACTTGCGTTTCGCTGAGTAAGGCGTTCAACCTTGCCGGGTTGCAAATCGCCAATATCATCGCAGCCGATGAAGAGGTGCGCCGCCGTATTGACAGAGCCATTAACATCAACGAGGTATGCGACGTCAATCCGTTCGGCGTAATCGCCACAATGGCAGCTTACAACGAAGGTGGGGAATGGCTCGATGCCTTGCGGAAATATCTGCGGGGGAATTACGAATACCTCTGCTGCTTTTTCAAGGAACGGTTACCACAATATCCCGTGCTGCCACTCGAAGGAACTTATTTGGTTTGGATAGACTGCCGTGCTTCCGGTATCAGCTCAGATGTTGTCGCCTTGCGTTTGCAAGAACAACAGCATCTGATGGTCAATTCCGGTACGATGTACGGTCCCGGTGGAGAGGGCTTTATCCGGCTGAATATCGCTTGTCCCCGGGCTCTGCTTGCTGATGGACTGGAACGGATGGCCCGTTTATTCTATCGTGAAGTCTTCTGATTTAAATCCGCTGTAATACCTACCGGCGAAGGCGGTGAACTTCAGGACACAATAATCGGGATCAGTCACTCCTTCGGGGTAGTACATAGTGTCGCCTTCCTGCCATATCATTTCCTTACTGGTGCTGTCCGTCAGTATCTCCATCGTGCCGCGCAGCATTACGCCCTTGAAGAAGCGTGTGTTGCAGACGTAAAGGCATGCCCGGTTATTTTTGAGAAATTGCGAAACGCGCATCGACGAGGTGTTCGTTGATAGGTAAATGTGTTTGATCCCTTCCCTTTTGCGGGTTTGCAACATGGCCTTGATGTTGGGAAAGCCTTCGGCATCCATCGAACCGACAAAGATGGTTTTTTCCTTGTCAATCATGTTTCCTACTGTTTTTTCTGCATTTCTCATTGTTTGTTTTTTTATGGGTTATTGTTTCAAGGGCAAAGATAGCCGGTAAGTGGAACTTTTGTACAATAAAAAAGAAGGAGGATATGTCACTTTTCACGGTTTCTCCATTTTCCGGTAGGCGAGGGGAGTATACCCTATACATTGTCGGAAACTACGTACAAAGTAGGAGACGGTTGAGAAATGAAGTTCGGAGGCTATTTCTGAAATGGGGAGGTCGGTGTAGGTGAGCAGACGCTGGGCTTCGTCTGTAATCTTGTTGAGTATGTACTGCTTGGCATTGATGTTTATGGCCGAAGAGAGGATTTCGTTCAGATAGTTGGGAGTGATGCATAGTTTATCGGCATAGAATTGTACAGAATGCTGCTCCCGGAAGTGCTCCCCAACCAATTCGAAGAATCGGCTGAGGTGGAAGCTGCTGATATCTTTATGTGGCTCCTTACCCGTCTCCGGAGGGATAGAGGTGCGGTAGGCACGGTTGAGTAGCATGAGGACTTCGTAAAGTAAGGCGCGTAATATGCCCGTATCGTGTGGGTGGAAAGAGTCGATTTCGACCTTTATGTCGTGCAGAAGTTGGAGTATTCGTGCATAGAGCCCGTTCGGCAGTTGGAGTTTGTCTACCATTTTTCCCATTCGGAAGAACGGGAGGTGCTGCACGAATAGTGGGTCTTTGAAGAAAGAGGTCAAAAAGGTATCCTCAAAAATTAGAGCATGACCGTTGCCGATACGGTCTGTGTCCCAACTGCGCACCTCACCTGGTTTGGAGAAGAATACATCACCGGGAGCTGCCAAGTGTGTCCGGTTACCGATAGTGAATTCTCCTTCTCCTTCTGTGATGAAGGTGATGTCATAGTAGGTCAGAATATGTACTTTTCCCTGGGTCAAGAATTTCCGGGTATACTGCAAATCAACGACATCTATCAGAAGTTCGCTTCCGTACTTAGTTTTGTAGAAATTGTATCGTGGGATGGCATTTTTCATGGCTTAACATTGTATGATGGCAGTAAAGTTAGAGAAAAAGCTGCTCCGTACAATAGCGAATAGGAAAATGTTGGGTAAAGACCGGGAGTTTTGTTTATCTTTGCACCCGCAATTATCAATCGCCTTGCAACGATTGTCTGGAATTATCATATTATGAAACAGAAACGAATACCATTGGTGGGCAGACAATACCTTGTGCCCTTCATTTTGATTACCTCTCTTTTCTTTTTGTGGGGATTTGCCCATGCCATTCTGAATGTACTGAACAAGCACTTTCAAGAGATACTGGATATCACGAAGACACATTCGGCCTTTATACAGATGACGATGTATATGGGATACTTCATCATGGCCATTCCTGCAGGACTTTTCATCAGTCGCTTCGGATATCGCCGGGGTGTGGTATTCGGTCTGTTGCTCTACGGCATCGGTTCGCTGCTCTTTATCCCCGGGCAGCATTATCTGTCTTTTAATCTTTTCTTGTTTGCATTGTTCGTGATAGGTTGCGGACTGACGTTTCTTGAAACTGCCGCCAATCCTTATGCCACAGAATTGGGCGCAAAGGAAACTGCTGCCAGCCGACTGAATTTCGCACAATCCTTCAATGGTCTGGGATGTATCTGTGCACCGGTACTGGCTGGACTGCTACTCTTCTCGAAGGATGGGCAGACGGGCTCGGGTAATGTCGCATTGCCCTATATCTGCATGGGGGTAATTGTGTTGCTGGTAGCGCTGGTCTTTTCAAGAATCAAGTTGCCCGAGATTGAACATAGTGTGGAGGTGGACGAAGCTGGTAATAAGGTCGGATTGTGGTCACACCGGCTTTTCATTTTCGGGCTGATAGCCTTGTTTGCCTATGAGGTCGGCGAGATTTCCATCAACAGCTTCTTCATCAACTACGTGGTGGAGCAGAATTGGATGAATGCCCGCGAAGCTTCCGTAGTGCTTTCTTTCGGTGGACTGGGATTATTTATGTTGGGACGTTTTGCCGGTAGCTGGATTATGGGACGTGTGCGTGCCGAGAAAATGTTGTTGGTGTGTGCTACGGGGACAGTAGTGACTACTTCGTTGGTACTGCTGAATGTAGGGATGATATCGCTTGCTGCTCTGTTGTGCGGATATGCGTTTGAGGCTATTATGTTTCCCACGATTTTTGCCCTTTCCTTGCGCGGGCTGGGCAACCATACCAAGAGGGCTTCTTCTTTCTTGATGATGTCTCCCGTGGGAGGCGTGGTAGGTCCGCTGTTGATGGGACTGGTGGCAGACCATACGACGATGGTGTGGGCGTTCATCGTACCGCTGGTTGCCTATTGCGTGGTGTGGGCATATGCCCGCAAGATGGTGTCCGTCTCTACCGCTTCTTCAATATAGAAGGAAGCCTGCGACTCCGGCAAGGATTATCAGTAAGATAGGGTGGAGGTCCCACTTCCACGTCACGCCGAAAGCGGCTGCAAAGATAAGTATGCTTTTGTAATCTATGAAATTTTCCTTGTTCATCAGCAATAGGGCAGCAGCAGCTATCAATGATACGGACATGGGCAGCAGTCCCGACATTGCCGCCTTGATGTATTTGTTGTCCTTGCATTTCACGAAGAAGTAAGAGATGAGCAATACCAGGATGAACGAGGGAAGACATACTGTAATGGTGGTCACGACAGCTCCCCACACGCTTTGAGTAACTGCATAGCCCACATAGGTGGCACTGTTGATGCCTATCGGACCAGGCGTCATCTGCGAGATGGCCACTACGTCCGTGAATTGTTGTAGGGTGAGCCAGTGATGGTGGTCCACCACCTCATATTGGATGAGGGACAACATGGCGTAACCGCCTCCGAAACCGAACATTCCGATTTTTAGATATACCAATATCAGCTGCCAATAAATCATATCTGTAATTTTCTCAGTTTATCTTTTAACCATAATGTATAGAGCATTCCTCCTGCAATTCCTGCAAGGACAATGTATACGGGGGATAGCCCGAATTGCCAGATGAGTATGGTGGCGATGGCTGGAAGCACCAGTTGCCAATACTTCAGCTTCAGTGCCCGTGCAGCCGAAATGCAGGGTATCACAATCAGTGCGACTACTGCCGGACGGATACCGTTAAAGATGCGTATCATCACCTGGTTGTCCTGAAAATGAGCGAAGAACATGGCTATCAGCATCATGATGACAAAAGAGGGGAGGATTGTGGCAAGTGCACACACCAGGCTACCTTTTACTTTATGCAGCTTGTAGCCGACGAATATGGATATATTGACAGCAAAAACACCGGGAAGTGACTGGGTCAACGCAAACATTTCCATGAAATCTTCTTTACTCATCCATCTCTTTTTTACGATTTCCCGTTCAATGAGAGGTATCATAGCGTATCCGCCACCGATAGTGAACATTCCTATCTTGGCAAAGGTCATAAAAAGCAGTAAATATTTCATTATTTCTCTTCGGGTGACTTTCTTTTGCAAAGAAACCCAAATTAATCAACATATACAAATTAGGGGGATAATATTTATTTATTAATATTTTATATTGCAGGGCTATATTCTTAAATCTATTTAAAAGGAGAATATTCCGTCGTAAATAAGCTTTATCTTTAACACGTAATTACAAATAATATAAATGTAGATATGATACAGATAGTGCAATTACATGGTACGGATAAAAAGCTGTACGAGCTTGTAGCCCCTTTGGTTATGAGCCCGGAAGTGCTGAAACAGAACTACAATTACCCTTTCCGGACATCGGAAGAGTACGAGTGGTTTGTTGCTCTGGATAATAAACATGTTGTAGGTTTTGTGCCGGTGGAGCACAAGAAGTATGAATGTGTCATCAACAACTATTATATTAAGGAAAGGAATGTTGACACGCTAAAATTGCTTCTGGAAAAGGTACTTGAGAAGCAGGGCGAGGAGAGTAGTCTGACGGCTGTTAGCTTTGTTGAAGATAGGGATGTCTTCAGCGAGCTGGGCTTTTTGGAAGACAAGGTATGGACCCGTTATGTGAAAATGAAGAAAAACTGATAATTATGGCTGCACCCAAAAATGTGTATGAACTGGCGCAAGAACGTCTTGATGTGATTTTTAGGGAATTTGACACGATATGCGTCTCTTTTTCGGGAGGAAAAGATAGTGGAGTGTTGCTGAATTTGTGCATAGACTATATCCGCCGGAACCGGCTGAACCGTAAACTGTGTGTATTCCATATGGACTATGAGATACAGTACAGCATGACCATTGATTATGTGGACCGGGTATTGGAGGCGAATAAGGATATATTGGAGGTGTATCGTGTTTGTGTGCCTTTCCGTGTAACGACTTGTACGTCGATGTACCAGAGTTACTGGCGTCCGTGGCAGGAGGATTTGGAGGACATTTGGGTAAGGAAGATGCCGAAAGGCTGCCTCACTAAAGAGACGTTTCCTTTCTACACTCCCGAAATGTGGGATTATGAGTTCCAGATGCACTTTGCCAAATGGCTGCATGAGAAGAAGGATGGAGTGCGTGCCTGCTTTCTCATAGGCATCCGTACGCAAGAGAGTTTTAACCGCTGGCGCAGCATCCATCTGAACCGGAAGTATCAGATGTACCACAATTACCGCTGGACCTCGAAGATAGGCAATGACATTTTCAATGCTTATCCCATTTATGATTGGAAGACGACGGATATCTGGACGGCCAATGGCAAATTCGGCTTTGACTATAACCATTTGTATGACCTATATTATAAAGCCGGAGTCAATATCGAACGCCAGCGTGTGGCAAGCCCTTTTCTTTGTGAGGCACAAGAGAGCCTGAAGCTGTATCGTGTCATCGACCCGAATACTTGGGGAAGAATGATAGGGCGGGTCAACGGGGTGAACTTTACCGGTATTTACGGAGGGACGCGTGCTATGGGGTGGCAGACGGTCCGACTGCCCGAAGGGTATACGTGGAAAGGCTTTATGCAGTTCCTGCTTTCCACCTTGCCGGAAGAGACCCGGAGGAACTACTTGAAAAAGCTTACCGTCAGCATTGAATTCTGGCGTACAAAAGGGGGCTGTCTGGCTGACGAGACCATCCAGAAGCTGAGGGATGCAGGAGTGTCCATTGAAGTGATAAATACCACGAATTACAAGACAAACAAGAAGCCGGTGCGCATGGATTATCTGGATGATATTGACATCGCGGAATTCCGGGAAATTCCCACTTATAAGCGGATGTGCATATGCATCCTGAAGAATGACCATGCCTGCAAGTACATGGGTTTTGCCTTGAACAAGGAAGAGGCATACAAAAGAGACAAGATAATGGAACAATTCAAAAATATGATGTTATGAGCGTAGATAAAAGTCCGGTATATAATGTAAAGGCAATTCCAATAGAGAAAATACAAGCAAACGATTACAATCCGAATGTAGTGGCACCGCCCGAAATGAAGCTTCTGGAGCTTTCCATCTGGGAAGATGGTTTCACCATGCCTTGTGTCTGTTACTATGATGAGGAAGAGGATAACTACATCCTGGTGGACGGTTACCACCGTTATCAGGTGTTGAAGACATCCAAAAGAATTTATCAGCGCGAAAACGGGTTGCTTCCCGTGGTCGTGATTGACAAGGAACTTTCCAACCGTATGGCGTCCACTATCCGTCATAATCGTGCCCGTGGTACGCATAATATCGAGTTGATGTGCCATATTGTTGCGGAATTGGACAGAGCCGGTATGTCTGATGAATGGATAATGAAGAATATCGGAATGGATCGCGACGAAGTGTTGCGTTTAAAGCAAATTTCGGGTCTGGCAGACTTGTTTGCGAACAAGAACTTCAGCATTCCGGATAAGAAAGAAGAGTATGTGGCGGATAAATAAATGAATATTTCAGGGGTGGATTTTTTAATCTGCCTCTTTATATTCATTAACAAGTGAAATATTTCGTTGCAAACTTGCATAATTTAGTCAAATCGCCTACATTTGTCAGCATCAAAACAAACAGAATAGGTCCTATGTGCTTTAAGGCACTATAAAAAACATTACATGAAGAAAATTTTGGTTAGTGGCGGTGCTGGTTTTATAGGTTCTCATCTTTGTACCCGATTGATAAACGACGGGCATCAGGTGATTTGTCTGGATAATCTTTTCACCGGTTCGGAAGGAAATATCACTCATCTGAAGAGCAATCCCCGCTTTGAATTTGTACTGCATGATGTGGAAACCCCTTATGAGGCAGATGTGGACGAAATCTATAATCTGGCTTGTCCTGCTTCTCCCATCCACTACCAATATGATGCCATTAAAACCATCAAGACTTCTGTATTGGGCGCCATCAATATGCTGGGACTGGCCAAAAAGACGAATGCCAAGATATTGCAGGCTTCTACCAGCGAAGTGTACGGTGACCCCGTTATTCATCCCCAAGTGGAAAGTTATTGGGGAAATGTAAATCCAATTGGCCTCCGTTCTTGTTATGATGAAGGGAAGCGTTGTGCCGAGACATTGTTTATGGACTATCACCGCCAGAATGGAGTGCGGATCAAGATTATCCGTATATTCAATACGTACGGTCCTCGGATGTTGCCGAATGACGGACGGGTGGTTTCCAATTTCGTGGTTCAAGCATTGCAGAACCAGGATATTACAATATATGGTTCGGGTAATCAGACGCGAAGTTTCCAATATGTAGATGACTGTATAGAAGGTATGGTGCGGATGATGAACACGGAGGACGATTTTATCGGTCCGGTAAACTTGGGAAATCCGAATGAATTCTCCATATTGGAACTGGCGGAAAAGGTCATTAGGCTGACGAATTCCAAGTCGAAACTGATTTTCAAGCCACTGCCTCATGATGATCCCAAACAGCGTCAGCCGGACATCACTCTGGCAAAGGAAAAGTTGGGCTGGGAACCGACTATAGAGCTGGAAGAGGGTTTACAGTATATAATAGAGTATTTTAAGGAATATCGTTCCTAACTAAATAGTAATTTTGATAACGGGAAAAACAATATAGAAAGATGAACATGGAAATAAATCCTTCCGAATACAAGATTCTCATCGTTGACGATGTGATGTCAAACGTTTTATTGTTGAAAGTGCTTTTGACAAATGAGAAATTCGCGATTGCTACTGCAAGTAACGGGCGGCAAGCGTTGGAACAGGTGGAAAAGGAAAATCCTGATTTGGTTTTGCTTGACGTAATGATGCCGGACATGAGTGGTTTTGAAGTAGCTCAACATTTAAAGTCAAATCCGAATACAGCTGATATTCCAATCATCTTTCTGACCGCACTGAATAGTACGGCAGATATTGTGAAGGGGTTTCAGGTTGGCGCGAATGACTTCATCTCTAAGCCTTTCAATAAGGAGGAATTGATTATCCGTGTTACCCACCAAATATCTTTGGTAGCTGCCAAACGGTTGATTTTGAGTAAGACGGAAGAACTGCAACGTACTATTGCCGGGCGTGACAAGCTTTATTCGGTGATTGCCCATGACTTACGTTCTCCGATGGGATCCATCAAAATGGTGCTGAATATGCTGATATTGAACTTGCCATCTGAGAAAATTGGCGCCGAAATGTACGAGCTTCTGACGATGGCTAATCAGACTACGGAGGATGTGTTTTCATTGCTGGATAACCTGCTGAAATGGACAAAGAGTCAAATCGGTAAGTTGAACGTGGTTTATCAGGATGTGGACCTCGTCGAAGTGACAGACGGTGTCATTGAGATTTTCAGTATGGTGGCAAGCCTGAAGAAGATAAGAATCCGCGAGATGAAACCGGAAAAAATGATGGTCAACGCTGATATTGACATGCTGAAGACAGTGGTCCGTAACTTGTTGAGTAATGCCATTAAGTTCAGTAAGGAGAACTCAGAGGTACTGGTGAAGATGGAGGAAGTAGATGGTATGGCAGTTGTCAGCGTCCAGGATTATGGCTGTGGCATCAGCGAGGAGGGGCAGAAGAAGTTGTTGCATACTGATACGCATTTCAGCACGTTCGGCACGAACAACGAAGAAGGCTCGGGACTGGGCTTGTTGCTATGCAAGGATTTTGTCGTGAAGAATGGCGGTAAACTGTGGTTTACTTCCAAGGAAGGCGAAGGCTCCATATTCAGCTTCTCTATTCCGGTGAAGAAGTGATAACGAAGAAAATAGAACGGATGGTCCGTTGAAGTAAAACAGACCATCCGTCAGACTCAAATAGACCGTCTGTTACGGTCGTGCAGACCATCTGTTTCTTATGAACGGATGGTCTGTTTTTTTATCTCTATCTCTTACACAGACTGCGGAAATCGCAATATTCACATTTCCGGGTATCCTCTGTTTGGCTGAATGTTTCTTCTTGGCTGAATATCTCCTGCAGGAGTCCGTGCAGCCGTTCGCGAAACTCGTCTTCGAAGAAAGCGAAGTTGTTGACCGGTACCTTGGGTTGTCGTGGCGCTCCCATTTCGATGACCGGGGAGTAGCTTTCGGAAGCTGCCCGGTGGATGTAAAGTAGGGAAGGGGCTACCTTCAGCGATTGCTTGCGGCAGAGGATGGCGGCGTACAGAAACGTCTGGAAAATATAGTTGGGACGGTTGTCGGCGGGAGTAAACAGTTGTTCTATATTTTCAGGAGTCTTGGGAGTACCGCCTGTCTTGTAGTCCACGATACGTAGCGTGTCTCCTTTGCTGTCCAGGCGGTCGATGGTACCGCCTATCTGTAAGGCAAGCTTTCCTTGCGGAGTATCTATTTCCATCATTTCTCTGACGTCCTGTTCCATACCCTCCATACGGAACGGGGCATATTGCAGGTCATTGCGCAGAAGCTGGCGCAGGTAAGAGGCAATGACTTTGGAATGGATAAGCTGCGTACCGTTATATTCCGGTTGCTCCGTAAGGGGCACATGGAAGAACTTTTCTTTAAAAGCATTGTCCACATAGGCTTGCAGGCGGACATCGTCTTTCAGTAACTGTTCCAGGTCTTCTTTACGTATTTCCCGTCCGTTGGTTGTCAGTTCGTTGTACACCAGTTCGGCAGAACGGTGGAAGATGGTGCCGAAGAGGGTGGAGTCTATTTCGGCGCTTACTTCATCGAGAGCCTTCAGGCCGGCTACGTATCGGTAGTAGAATTTCAGCCGGCAGTCCAGATAGGCATTGAGGGCGGAGGGGGAGAAGAACGCTTGGGGACATCGGTGGATGTCGTAGGCGTCGAACATCTGTTGCAACATCTCCGGTGTCTTGTGAATCTCAATTTCCAGGGCTTGTTGTGGAGATTGTCCGGCTTCAAGGTACTCAAGGGAGATGTTGTGCGGCGACTCTACCAGGAATTGCAGCATGAAGCGGGACATCTCCCCGCGGTTCAGTCCGTCCGAAGAGATGTTATATAATAAGGTGACGTTTTCTGCCCGTTGGATGAGGCGGTAGAAGTAGTAGGCATAGACGGCATTCTTGTGTTCTATGGTGGTCATGCCGAAGGCCTTCCTCAGGTTGTAGGGAATGAAGGAGGAGTCGCCTCCGGCTTTGGGCAATTGCCCTTCGTTGAGGGAGAGCATGATGAGGTTACGGAAATCGAGGTTACGCGTTTCCAGCACACCCATTACTTGCATGCCGATGGCGGGCTCTCCGTGGAAGGGGATGTTGGCAGAGGTAAGCAGCCGGTTCAGCAGTCGCTTCAGCGTGTCTGTGCGCACGCCACTCAGTTCGCCGGTCTCTATCAGACTGAGCAGGCGATTGACGAGGGTGTAGCTTTTGAACAGAGACTCGCGGTACAGCTGGTTGAAGATGTCTTCCACGTCTTTTTCCTGGCGGTAGAGGACGGCCACTTCGCGAAGCAGTTCGGTGAGGTAGCTGCATAGGGCGGCAATGCCGTTCTGTGGTGTAAAGACTTGTTCAAGAAATGCGTCCTGCTTCAGCTCCGAGGGAAGGGGATAGAAGCGGTTGTCCTGCGTAAGCCGTCTTTCCAGTACTTCGGCATGGGAGGAAAGCTGCCGGGTATAAGGATGTTTCAGCAGGGTGAGTACGGTCTCGTAAGTATATCGTCCGGTACCTGCATGGTAGCCGGTAGTCTGTAGCTCTACAAGGGCGTTGATAAAACTGTACACCGGAGTTTGGGCAAGGGGAAATCCCATTGTGATGTTGACGTTCTTTACCTCTGCCGGAATGGAGTGGAGGACGGGAAGCAGTAGGGATTCGTTGCAAAGGACAACGGCAGTGTCTTTGAATGAAGAAGGGGTTCTTAATTCTTCATTCCCCCTAATCCATTGCGGCAAGTAGCGGGCTTGTGCATTTTCGGTAGAAGCGGAGATAAAGCGTACGTTCTTGGGTTTCCGCAGTACATCAAAAGAAGTTTCGGGCAGTTGGTTGGGAAACAGCTTTAGGTTGCGGAGGATGAATTCGCCTGCTTCGTGGGTATAGGGCGGCTTTTGCTCAAGGGGAAGACGGGTGTAGAACACGTCGTAATCCCAATAGAACATTGCTTTTCCGGCATCCTGCAAGAGCTGGAAGAAACGGGTTTCTACTCTATTCAGCACGTTGAAGCCGACAAATACATAGCGGTCGTAGCGCAGTCGGTCGGTGTCGAGTTGCTCCATGACATTGCGGTACATCATGCCTTCGTAGGCGATGCCCAGTTCTGTAAGATTGCGGCGGTAGTGGCGGTAGATGTCGCCCAGTTTATCCCAGAGGGAGATGAATTTGGCTTTCAGCTCCGTGCGCTTTTCTATGGAAAAGTTCTGGAAGAACTGGCGGATGGCTTCTTCTTGTTCTTGGTCGAGGAAGTCGTAATTGTCCATAATGTTCTTCAGTTCTTGCAGGTTGCTGAAGAGTTTGTCGGCATCTACAAGGTTTTTGTCTACGTCATCGAAATCGCTGATGAGCAGTTCTCCCCAGAAGTAGAAGTCATCCAGAGTTTCTTCGCTGCGGGTCTCTTCGCGGAACACCTTATACAGTTCGCATACCAGGCGGATAGGGTCACCGGACTTCAATGGAGAGAGTTGCCGGAACAGTTCGCTGATGCTGACGTAGGCAGGCGACCACAAAGGGCGGTCCGTTTCAGCTGCCAGATATTCGTTGAAGAACAGACTGGCACGTTTGTTGGGGAAAACGATGGCGGTGCGCGAGAGGTCGTTTCCTATTTTGGCGTAAAGGTCGCGGGCGACCAGTTGGAGGAATGTTTCCATGATTTAGTTGATAATTGATAATTAATAGTGGATGGGGAGTGAGTTATACCGGTTCTATGTTGTTCTCCTCTACATACCACAAGTAACCCCGTATATTTTCTGCGACATACCCCATGCGGACCAGCAGTTGCATGTATCCCTGCACCTGCTTGTTGTACTTCTTGTTTGGCTTTCCGAACTTGAAGTCCACCACTACGATTTCTTCGCCACGCATCATCACGCGGTCCGGGCGGCGTGTCCGCAGTTCACCGTTTTCCTGCCAGATGATGTCGCATTCATTGAATAGCTGCCACGTTCCTGAATACCAGTCCTTGACTTGAGGCAGGGAGAAAGCGCGTTGGGTGAGATTGCGTATTTCTTCTTCCGTCTCACTCCGTCCAATCACACCTTCAAAGACGAGCTGGCTGATGGCATTGTCAATGTCTTTTTCCGTTTCGATGGCAGAGAATAGGGTATGCAGCAAACGTCCCCGGTTGATGAAGCGCTGGCTGGACTCTGCTTCGTCCACTCCTGCTATGAAGTCTGCCGAACGGTTGGATTGCCGGAACTCGATGTCGTGGAGCATGCTCTCCATGTGGACGGGCAGTTTGACCGGCTTTTGCGAAAGTCTGTTGACTGGTTGCTGTTCGTAAACCTCAGGTTTACGTTCGCAGTATAGAGGTTTCTGTTCGTAGTATAGAGGTTTAGCTTCGTCGTTAGCAGGGTTGTCTGCGTCATGCTGTGAGACGGGGACGGGGGAAGGGCAAATCTTGCCGTTCTCATATATGGAAGCCTCTTCGTCCCAACTGCCTGCTCCGTCTTTGGCTATGTGGGGCAGGGTGTTGGCAAGGAGTTCGGATATGGTTCCCTTCTGTTCCTTCCGGCTCCAGAGGATGAGGTTCTTGCCGGCACGGGTAAAGGCCACGTACAGCAGATTCAGATTGTCTACCCACAGCTGAAGACGTTCGTGCAGATAGTCCTGCCGATATATGGATTCCGCCATGGTGGTGGAATAGTTCACCGGTACTAAGCTGATGGCATTATAAGGCTCTTCCGGTGGGGCGCACCACACCAGCTGGTTGTTGGTTTCGTTCTCCAGCTTCCAGTCGCAGAAGGGAATCAGTACGGTATGGAATTCCAGTCCTTTGGACTTGTGGATGGAGAGGATGCGTATGCCGTCCATCTCACCGCTGGGGATGGTTTTGCTGCAAAGGGTTTCGTCCCAGTAGCGGATGAAGCTGGCCAGTTCGGAAGAATTGCTTTGCAGATACTCCGTCACAGCATCGAAGAAGGAGAAGAGGTAGGCATCCTGCTTTTCAATGCGGCTCATGCCGAAGATGCTGAACAGTTCTTCCAGTAACTCATACAAAGGCATCAAGCGCAGCGTTTCCCGTCGGGAGGTAAAGGTTTCGGGCAGGGGAGTGGCTATGATGAATCCCGACTGCTCGTCATTTGTCATTTGTAATTTGTAATTCTCCATCAGCGCAGCCTCCGCAATCTTGTTCTCCGGATTCGATAGGCAGCGCAGGGCATCCATCAGCATGCAGATGGCAAGAGAGGCATCCAGACGGAAAGCTTCGTCGGACACGACAGAAAGATGCAGTTCTTTGTCAAAATAGTCGGCTATCGGCGGGATATTCTTGTTCTTGCGGACAAGGATGGTGATATCATTCAGTGTTACGCCCTCTTCCAGCAGCCGTTGCACCTCTTCTCCTAAAGCGAGAAGGGTCTGCTCTGTATAGTTGTGTTCATCGTCCGGTTCCAGGAAGGTGGCTTTTACGTAGCCGTACTCCGTGCTCTTGGGCGATTCCTGCACTACGTCGGCATAAGCGCGTTTCAGGGGTAGGCAATCCTCTTTCAGTTCGTTCAGGTGTAATGCATTGAGGTAGTCTATGGCAGCGGTAAATACCTGGTTGTTGAAACGGATAATGTTGGTTTCGCTACGCCGGTTTGTTTTTAGGGTTTCCACACGGACGGGGAAGGAGTTTAAGTTTAATTCTTTATTTCCCAAGCTGTTCAGTATTCCCCAGTCCCCGTTCCGCCAGCGGTAGATGGACTGCTTCACATCTCCCACAATCAGACTGTCGGCTCCTTGCGAAAGTCCTTCGAGCAACAGCAGACGGAAGTTGTCCCATTGCATGCGGCTGGTGTCCTGGAATTCGTCAATCATGACGTTGCGTATGTTGGCGCCGATTTTCTCGAAGACGAACGAAGAGTCACCCTCGCGCACCAATTTGTGCAGCAGGGCGTTGGTGTCCGAAAGTAGAAAGCGGTTATGTTCTCGGTTCAGTGTACGTACCTCCTCGTCAATATGGTTGAGGAGTTGTAGTTTGTTGAGATGCTGGAGCGAGAGACGGCAACTGTTCAGGGTGCGGTTGCGTTGCGGACGCATTCTTTCGGCTTCCTGCAGTAGAGGTATCAGGCTGGTTTTTGCCAGACAGATGATGTCGTCCTTTCGTGAGGATGTTTTCGTTGCCCAGTTTTTTGCATCTGCCAGGCTGTTTTGCAGGGTGGCGTTCAGCACATCTTTGTCAGACAGTCTGCCGTCGCGCAGTTTGCGGAAGTAACTGCCGATGCCTCGGGCACCTCCTTTCAAGTCTTCGGGAGTGAGGGCATGCCCTTCCAGTTCGCCTTCAAACTGGTCGTAGAAACTTTTCATCTGTTCCAGAGCCTCGGTTTCCATATCGCGCAGCACATCCCGGTAGAGTTTCAGCGTGTTCGGAGTACGAAGGCATTGCCGTAGTTTTTCTCCGCGTTCTATGTAGCTTTCATCGAAGATGTTTCGTCCGAAACTTTTCACCTCATTCGATACGTTCCAGCGTTTGTCGTCGCGGATGCGCTCGTCGATGTAGTCCAGGAGCCATGCCAGCACGGGAGAAGTGGGGGTAAGCTTCTCGATGAGGCTGTCTACGGCATCACTCAGCACTTCACTGTTGTTCAGCTCTATGTTCAGGTTAGGACTCAGTTCCAGTTCGCGGGCAAGGTTGCGCATCACAGATTGAAAAAAGGAGTCGATGGTTTCCACGCGGAAACGGCTGTAGTCATGCAGCATGTATTGCAGTGCCATGCCGGCCCGTTGACGAATCTCCCCGTCCGTCAATCTGTCCCCGCCTTCTTCTTTAATTTTTAATTTATAATTTTTAATTCTCTCCAAGTATGCTTCGGAAGAAGGTGCTCCCTTCCAGATACCGTAAAGCTGTGTCAGTATGCGCTCCTTCATCTCTGCCGTAGCCTTGTTGGTGAAGGTTACGGCAAGTATCTGCCGGTAGGCGCGTGGATTGATTATCAAATGCTTGATGTATTCCACAGCCAGCGTAAAGGTCTTGCCTGAGCCGGCAGAGGCTTTGTATACTAATAATTCCATGTAAATTGCTGCATTGAGTATGTATCTGCAAACGTACACAAAAATAATGAGAAAAATAAATGCTTTCCTGCTTTCTCTTATAGAAAGAAGTGGGAAGCATCCATTATTGAGGGGCTATGTGTAGGGGCTGTGCTACATTACCGGCGTCTGGAAAAGAAATACAAATCCTTTGCTGTCTTTCAAATCCTTTATGGCATCTCCGGCATAGATTTCTCCGTTTGTCAGTGAGAGTTTCTTGATTCCTGCATTCGGGCTAAAATCGATTTTCTTCAGGTCGAGCCAGAACAAGTTAGGGGTCAGTGTGGACTCAAAATAATATACTTTGTTCTTCTGGTCGGATACAGAACGCCAACGGGTGGAGGAGATATGGGGCTTGTCCGGTGTGGTGATACCGAACGGTACAGAAACATTGCGCATTACGCTCAATACACTGGGTACAGCAATCTTTGCATCCGCTGTTTGCGGAATGGCATTGATGTAGAACGATGCGCGTACAAAGCGGTCACTGGAGCGGTTGGTTCCCGGCAACATATTCAGTCCGCCTACCTCTTTCCAATAGTCGTTGATAGCCAGCTGGAGTTCATATTTGGGAGAGTTGGTCATTACTTGATACTGCTTGCCTTCATGTATCTCAAGGTTTCCGTCTATGTATTCCAGGATAGCCGTGTTTCCGGTTTCATCTGTGATGGCCAGATGCAGGGTGGAAGCGGCTCCGTTGGGCAGGTCTGGTGCATCAATGCGGAAGGATTCTTTTTTCAGTTCATCCACAGCTTCGCGTACGGTTGCAAAATTGTCGAGTACGTATTGCGTCCAGATACTGATGCCCATAATCGGGCGGTTGTCTCCCGGGCGGTGGTAAACGGACTCCGGAAGGAAGAGCAGGCTGGCAACCAGACCTTTCTCGTTCATACCGTCGCAGGTACCTATGTCATAACCGGCGGCAATGACGCTACCGTACTTGGAAGTCCAGTTCACTGTATTCCCTTTGTTGTAGCCTGCCCTTTGCATGCCTCGTGGGAATACATAGATGTTACTCATAAGGTCTTCTTTCCAGTCCATCGTACGTCCTGTAATGACTGTATTGTCAGGACCGATGTAGGTGGCTCGGGTACACGCTTCTGTTTGTTGCACACTCATGGCGGCTATGGCAGCCAGTGCAACAGCTATTGTCTTTATTGGTTTATTCATCTCGCTTTTGTCTTTATGAATTAATACTCTGTTTCATAGAATAACAAAAGGAGGGGAGTATAGTTTGAGAAAAAGAGGGGAAATCCCTTACTCGTCTTTTTCTTTCAGCAATTCCTCCATCTTCAGCACCTCGTCCCGATACTGTGCGGCTTCGATAAAATCGAGTTTCTTGGCAGCCTCCTGCATAAGCTTCTTGGTACGTTCGATACTCTTTTCCAGTTGCTTACGGCTCATGTACTGTACTATAGGGTCGGCAGCCATCGTAGATGTACTTTCTTGTTCCACATAGGGGCGGGGAGTGCTGGAAGTGAACTTCTCGCTGCTGAGGACGGCTTCGCCGGAAGCCTCGTTGGTGGCAAACACATTGAGGTTCTTGGCTTTCTTGATTTGCTGTGGTGTGATGCCGTGCTCTTCGTTGTACTTCAACTGCTTCTCGCGACGGCGGTTGGTCTCGTCGATGGTCAGTTGCATGCTGTCCGTTATTTTGTCGGCATACATGATGACCATACCGTTCACGTTACGGGCGGCACGTCCGGCAGTCTGTGTCAGTGAGCGGTGGGAACGAAGGAAACCTTCCTTGTCTGCATCGAGAATGGCAACGAGAGAGACTTCAGGCAGGTCGAGTCCTTCACGCAGCAGGTTGACACCGACAAGTACATCGTAAATGCCCTCGCGCAAGTCACCCATAATCTTCACACGTTCCAAAGTGTCTACGTCGCTGTGGATATAATTACACTTCACGTTGTTGTTCAGCAGATATTCCGTCAGTTCTTCAGCCATTCGTTTGGTGAGGGTGGTGACGAGGGTACGCTCGTTCTTCTCGATGCGTACTTGGATTTCTTCCATCAGGTCGTCTATTTGGTTGTGGCTGGGACGCACCTCAATAATGGGGTCTAACAGTCCCGTCGGGCGGATGACTTGTTCTACTACGATGCCTTCGGATTTCATCAGCTCATAGTCTGCCGGTGTGGCGCTGACGTAAATCACTTGTTTGGCCATCTCTTCGAATTCATCGAATTTCAGCGGGCGGTTGTCCATGGCAGCCGGTAGGCGGAATCCGTACTCCACCAGGTTTATCTTGCGGGCGCGGTCACCTCCGTACATGGCACGTATCTGCGGGACGCTGACGTGGCTTTCGTCAATGACTATCAGGAAATCTTCGGGGAAGAAGTCCAGCAGGCAGTAGGGGCGGGTACCGGCAGCACGCCCGTCAAAGTAGCGAGAATAATTCTCAATGCCGGAGCAATGTCCCAATTCGCGTATCATTTCCATATCATAGGTCACCCGTTCCTGCAAGCGTTTGGCCTCGAATGGGCGGCCTTCGTTTTCAAACCATTGCACCTGCTTGTGAAGGTCATCCTCTATTTCGTGTATGGCACGCAACGTGGCTTCCTTGGTGGTCATGAAGAGGTTGGCGGGATAAATCTTGTAAGCGTCGAACTTGGTGACGGTGACGCCGCTCATAGGGTCTACTTCCTCAATGCTGTCTACCTCGTCTCCCCAAAAGGTGACGCGTAGCAGGTTGTCGGCGTAAGCCAGATAAATGTCCACCGTATCGCCTTTCACGCGGAAATTGCCACGGTTCAGGTCAATGTCGTTGCGTACGTAAAGACTGTCCACCAAGCGTCGCAGGAAGACATTGCGACTGAAATTCTTGCCTTGCTGCACTTCGATGACGTTGTTGTAGAAGTCTGCCGGGTTCCCCATGCCGTAGATGCACGAAACGGAGGATACCACCACTACATCTTTCCTGCCCGAAAGCAGGGCGGAGGTGGCGGCAAGGCGCAACTTGTCTATCTCGTCGTTGATGGCGAGGTCTTTTTCTATATAGGTGTCCGATGATGGCAGGTAGGCTTCGGGCTGATAGTAGTCGTAGTAGGACACATAGTATTCTACGGCATTGTTCGGGAAGAATCCCTTGAACTCGCTGTACAACTGGGCAGCCAGCGTCTTGTTGTGGCTCAATATCAGCGTTGGCTTGTTGATGTTGGCAATGACGTTGGCTATGGTGAATGTCTTTCCGGACCCGGTGACACCAAGCAGTGTCTGTGCGGGAAGTCCCTCGCGCACGCCCTCGGTCAGCTGTGCGATGGCCTCCGGCTGGTCACCGGTGGGTTGGTAGGCGGATGTCAGTTCGAATTTGTTCATTTTCTCTTCTTAGAAGCGGCAATATTCGGTAAAATCTTTGAGATAAACAAAATTTTTTTGTTTACTTTGCAGCTATATTGATAACAACCATTAATAATTGTAATACAACGAAGAACATGATTTGGAATGAAAGCATCGAATGCATGGATCGCGAAAGCCTTCGTAAAATCCAGAGCATTCGTCTCAAAAAGACTGTGGAGCGTGTGTATCATGACACTCCTTTTTATCGTAAGAAAATGCAGGAACTGGGAGTTACTCCCGATGACATAAACAGTATAGATGATATTGTAAAACTGCCTTTTACCACCAAGTACGACTTGCGGGACAATTATCCCTTCGGCCTCTGTGCCGTACCTATGAGCCAGATTGTGCGTATTCATGCCTCTTCCGGCACAACCGGAAAACCCACTGTGGTAGGCTATACCCGAAAAGACCTTTCAGCATGGTCCGAATGCCTTTCACGGGCCTTTACCGCCTATGGTGCCGGTAGCTCAGATATTTTCCAGGTGTCCTACGGTTACGGACTTTTTACCGGCGGACTGGGTGCGCATGCCGGTGCCGAGAATATCGGCGCTTCCGTCATCCCGATGTCCAGCGGCAATACGGAGAAGCAGATTACACTGATGCATGATTTCGGTTCTACCGTACTTTGCTGCACGCCCTCATACGCCCTCTATCTGGCAGATGCCATCAAAGACTCCGGTCTTCCCCGTGAAGAGTTTAAGTTGAAAGTGGGAGCCTTCGGCGCCGAGCCGTGGACCGAAAGTATGCGTCGGGATATTGAAACCAAGCTGGGTATCAAGGCATTTGATATTTATGGGCTTAGTGAGATTGCCGGTCCCGGTGTAGGTTACGAATGCGAGTGCCAGCACGGTACCCACCTCAATGAAGACCATTACTTCCCCGAGATTGTAGACCCGAAGACCCTCGAACCGGTTGCCCCTGGAGAAACCGGCGAATTGGTGTTCACTCACCTTACCAAAGAGGGGATGCCGCTGTTGCGCTACCGTACCAAGGACCTCACCGCCCTGCACTACGATAAGTGCTCCTGCGGACGTACACTGGTTCGTATGGACCGCATCTTGGGACGTAGTGATGACATGCTGATTATCCGTGGTGTCAACGTGTTCCCCACGCAGATAGAGTCCGTTATCCTCGAAATGCCGGAGTTCGAGCCTCACTACCTCTTGCTGGTAGACCGCAAGAACAATACCGACACCATGGAGTTGCAGGTTGAGGTTCGTCCTGAATACTATTCCGACGAAATCAACAAGATGCTGGCTTTGAAGAAGAAGCTCGTAGCCCGCCTGCAGAGCGTACTCGGTCTCGGCGTAGATGTCCGTTTGGTAGAACCGCGCAGTATTGAGCGCAGCGTAGGCAAAGCCAAGCGCGTCATCGACAACCGCAAATTGTAATTGCCAAATTGTAAATTGTAAATTGTCAAATAGTAAATGAACCTATGGTAGCAAAACAACTTTCCATTTTTCTGGAGAACAAGTCCGGCCGCCTCACAGAGGTGACTGAAGTTCTTGCAAAAGAAGGTGTCAACCTTTCTGCTCTATGTATTGCAGAGAATGCCGATTTCGGTATCCTTCGTGGCATTGTTTCCGAACCGGATAAAGCATATAAGGCTTTGAAAAATAATCACTTCGCTGTGAACGTAACGGATGTGGTAGGCATCAGTTGTCCCAATATCCCCGGCTCATTGGCGAAAGTGCTCCGTTTCCTCTCCGATGAAGGTGTCTTCATCGAGTACATGTATTCCTTTGCCAATGGTGAAACGGCCAATGTCATCATCCGTCCCAACGACATGGATAACTGTATCCGTGTATTGACAGAAAAAAAGGTCGATTTGCTGGCGGCAAGCGAACTCTATAAACTGTGAAAACGAAGGATTAGGGAGGAAGGATTAGGAATGAGGGCTATGCAGTTGATAGCACAGTCACTAATCCCTAATCCTTCACCATTCATCCCTAATTCCTGCCCGTTCGTCTGGTTTTTGAAAAATTAAGGCTCGTATCGTTGCTTTATTCGATGCGAACCTCTATCTTTGCGCATTATTTGAACAAAAGTAATGAAGAAGAACATCCTAATAACTCTGCTTGCAGCATTGCTGCTCTCCTCGTGTGGAGAATACAACAAATTGCTGAAAAGCACAGATTACGAATACAAGTACGAAGCGGCAAAAAATTACTTCGCAAAAGGCCAGTACAACCGTGCTGCTACTTTGCTCAATGAATTGATTGCCATTCTCAAAGGTACTGATAAGGCGGAGGAATCCCTCTATATGCTGGGCATGAGTTACTATAACCAAAAGGATTATCAGACTGCTGCGCAGACTTTCATTCAATACTACAACGTTTATCCCCGCGGCACATTCACTGAACTGGCACGTTTCCATGCCGGTAAAGCTCTATATTTGGATACTCCGGAGCCGCGTTTGGACCAATCCGGTACGTATAGTGCCATCCAGCAGTTGCAGATGTTTATGGAATACTTCCCGCAAAGTTCCAAGAAAGAAGAAGCGCAGAACATGATATTTGCCTTGCAGGACAAGCTGGTGATGAAGGAGTATCTGTCTGCAAAACTTTATTATAATATGGGTAATTATCTGGGCAACAACTATCAGGCTTGCGTTATCACTGCGCAGAATGCTTTGAAGGATTATCCCTATACCAACCTACGTGAAGATTTATCCATTCTTATCTTGCGTGCCAAGTATGAGTTGGCTGTGTATAGTGTGGAAGATAGAAGAGCCGAACGTTACCGTGAAGCGGTGGATGAATGTTATGCCTTTAAAAACGAATTCCCTGAAAGCAAGTATACGAAGGAAGCCGACCGAATCTTCAAGGAGTCACAGAAAATGCTGGGCGAGGGAGGCGAAGAACAAGAGTAATTAGTAATTAATAATTTGTAATTAATACTATAGATAAATTTATGGATTACAGAAAGACAAATGCTCCTACTACTACGGTGACCCGTGATATGATGGAGTTGTGTGAGGATACCGGTAATGTATACGAAAGCGTAGCGATTATCGGAAAACGTGCCAACCAGATTAGTGTGGAAATCAAGAACGACCTTTCCAAAAAGCTTGCTGAGTTTGCCTCTTACAATGACAATCTGGAAGAAGTGTTCGAAAACCGGGAACAGATTGAGATTTCCCGCTATTACGAAAAACTGCCGAAGCCGACATTGATTGCAACACAAGAGTATGTGGAAGGTAAGATTTATTATCGCAATCCGGCTAAGGAAAAAGAAAAATTGCAGTAATGATACAGCGTATTCAATCTGTTTATTTGTTGTTGGTAACCGTCCTGCTGGTTGTGGCCATCTGCATGCCCGTAGGACAGTTCATCGGAGCGGACGGAGTGACGGCGCATGTTTTCAAGCCTCTGGGAGTGGCTTTGGCCGACGGAGGATTTCAGTCTACTTGGGGCTTGTTCGGAATATTGCTGCTCAGTGCACTGGTTGCCTTCTGTACGATATTCCTTTTCCGTAACCGTATGTTACAAATACGCATGACGATTTTCAGCAGCATCCTGCTGATAGGTTACTACATAGCCTTCTGCGTATTTATGTTTATTTTGAAGGGCGATTTGGATGCCACGGCTTTCCAGCTTGGATGGGCGCTTTGCCTTCCGGTGGTAGCCATCATCCTCAACTATCTGGCCTTCCGTGCCATCTACAAAGATGAGGTGATGGTGAAGGCTGCAGACCGTTTAAGAAGATAAGAAGGTTTATCTACTTGATAATAACAAAAGGCAGACCACGTATTTCATTCGGGATACGTGGTCTGCCTTTTTTATCGTTTCTGCTTGGGGTTCAGCCGTTCCCATTATACTGTTCCCATTAGAGGAGATAGTCGTTCCTACGAGTGAAACGGGTGTTTCCCTACAAGCATTACTTCTTCAAGTCAAAGAGATAAGTTACCTTGGCCGTAATGACTCCGTGTGCGGAGCGCGAGAAAAAGTCCTTCTTGGTGCTGCCATAGAAATCGGACAAAGCATAGTAGTATCTTCCTTCTACAATGAAATTGCCTGCCTTGGTGCGTAGTTCTATGCCTGCTCCACCTGCAATGCCGTAGTCGAATTTGTTGTCTATGGCTTTGCCGTGCTGTTCCACGGTGATGTTGGTGTAGGAGTCTGCTACAGTGCCGTCCCAGTCGCCGTCTATCTTTTCGCTGTCGCCAAGCAGGAAGCCTATCTGCGGACCGGCATGGATGAAGAATTGCAGACCGCGGTCCTTGCCGAAGGCCAGATGTGCCAGGAAGGGTATTTCCACATAGTTCATGGTGCGTGTGTAGCTCAGTGTGGGATAGTCCTCATAGTACTCGTCCCAACCGTGCTGCGAGAAGTTCAGCTCGATTTGTGCACCGCAAATCATGCTGAAATATTTCTCGGAGATATATCGGGCTGTCACACCACCGTTGATGCCCATCAGATTCTTCTGCTTGATAGAGGGAGAGAAGCTTACGCTATTCAGATTGATGCCTCCATTGACGCCCACAGCGAAGTTGTGGCGTTGCTCGCCCACCTGCGCATGCAGGGGCAATATACATGCACACATCAGCAGGGCGAATATGATGATTGTTCTCAGGTTCATGCTATAAGTTATAAGTTACAAGCTACAAGCTACGAGTTAATAGTTATATAGTGGATTATCAGATGATTAATCATTAATCCCTAATCATTAATCAAAGTCCAGCTTCACCAGCTCAAAATTCTTGGTGAAGTGCACAAAAAACACTTTCTTGTTGATGAAGCCCCCCCAGTTGTTTACCCGTTGGAACTTGAAGCCGGTCTGGATGGGCACCAGGTCCAGCCCCTGCATGTTCTTCTCGAAGGAAGAGCCATAGTGCGCAAGTCCTTTCAGGAAGAAATAACCGGTATCGAAGCCCAACATGCCGAATTTGGGATAGCGTTCGTCCATCTCCTTGCCATACCATCTGCGGTAGCTCTTGGTGAAGTTGATGGCGGCAGGAAGCAGGTTGTTGGTATAGAAAGAGGAATAGAAATAGGTGTCCAGTTCGAAGAAGGCTTCCAGGTGGTCTTTGGTGTAGGTCTGCCACTCCGGATAGCCGAACAGATGGACACGGCTTTCGGGTTGCTCGCGTACCAACAGCGTCAGTTGGGGAAGTATCTTAATCAATGTCAGGTTGCTGCCGGATGTGGGGATGAAGATATTCTCACGGTCCGTGCGTAATACTGTTTTCAGGGATTCTACAGTGACATCCTCTTTCAGGCTCTTCATCGGGATGGAACGGTTGCGCAGTTCGTCTTTCAGTCCCTTGATGAATTCTGCCTTGTCCTTGGCGCCCTGGCTGGCTTCAATGAAGATGACGTTGGCGTTGGGGAACTGGCGCACAAAGTGGTCGTACACCTCGGAGTACAGATAGGATTGGGGAGTATTTATCTGATAGACCGCCGGATTCTGGAATACCGTGTTGTCTTTCGATGTGAATGGTATCACCAGGCGCGTGTCTTGTTTCTTGGCAAACTCGGCCAGCGGCTTGATGTGCTGTTGGTACAGAGGCCCGAAGATGATGTCCATGTCCTTCATCTCGCTTTTACCCAGGATGGAGTTCAGCGAGGCACTTTCGGGACCCGAATTGTAAGTGTACAAGTCAATGGAAGTGCCGGTACGTTTCAGGCTGTCTACGGCCATCAGCAGGCCTTCGTAGTATTCCACCATACGGGAAGACTCGCTCTTCGATACCCCGTTCAGGAAGGGGAGGATGACGGCAGCCTTGATGGTGCTGAAGCGCTCTGTCTCTTTCCTGTTTTCACGGAATAGCTCGCTGTCGGTAGGCATTGCCTGCGGCTGCGCGCTTTGCTCCGCTTGCGCCTTGGGATAGGGAATGCAGAGGAAGGTTCCCTTCTTTATTTTGTTTTCACCTTTCAATTCCGGGTTGGCGGCTATCAGTTCGGCTTCGCTGATGCCGTATTCACGGCTGATGCTGAATACGGTTTCTTTCCGTTTCACCTTGTGCATGTCACGGCATCGTGACTCTACGGGGCCGGGAATATTGTTGTTGGCAACCACAGTGTTGCTTTGGGTCTCAGCTGGGGCAGTGGTCTCGGCTTCGGCTGTAGAGGGAATGAGGATGACTTGTCCGATACGGAAATTCTCGGCGCTCAGTCCAGGGTTGGCGTCACAGATGGCTTTGGCAGATACGTTGTATTTCACGGTCAGCCGGTAGAGGGTCTCGCCGGATGCGATGGTGTGGTATGTTTCTTTTTGTGCGTTGGCGGCACTGCGGGGGATACGCAGCGTGCGTCCGATGAATATTCTCTCGTCACTGCCGGGATTCAGTTTGATGATGTCTGCCTGGCTGACGCCGTACATGCTGGCGATGGAGTAGAGACTTTGTCCTTTTTCGATGGTATGCAGGAAATAAGATTGGTTCTCTTGTGCCACTGCACCCAGCGTGCATGCGCTGGCAAGCAGCAGGGAGCAGATAATGCGGTTAATCGTTTTCATTCAGTAATCGTTGGTTTATGTTTACAATTTCCCAAAGTAGCTGCAAAGGTACGAATATTGTGGCATTTCTGCCAAAGGATTGCGTTAAGAAATAATATTGTGCATTTCAAAACTGAAAAATAGCGCTTTTCGGCTGGTATTCGGGGGGAAACAGTTATTTTTGCAGTTAAAACGATAGGATAAATTAACATGCAAGAAGAAACAGAATATATCAATGTATATGGTGCGCGCGTGCACAACCTTAAGAATATCGATGCCGAGATTCCCCGTAACAGCCTTACGGTGATTACCGGACTGAGCGGAAGCGGCAAGTCCTCGCTGGCATTCGATACTATCTTTGCCGAAGGGCAGCGCCGCTATATCGAGACTTTTTCGGCATACGCCCGCAACTTCCTGGGGAACCTGGAGCGTCCGGACGTGGACAAGATAACGGGACTGAGCCCGGTTATCTCCATCGAGCAGAAAACCACCAACAAGAATCCGCGCTCCACCGTGGGCACTACCACCGAGGTGTACGATTACCTGCGTCTGCTCTATGCCCGCGCCGGCGACGCCTACTCCTACCTCTCGGGCGAGAAGATGGTGAAGTACACCGAAGAGCAGATACTGGACCTCATCCTGAAAGACTATAAAGGAAAGCGCATCTACATCCTTGCCCCGCTGGTGCGGGGTCGTAAGGGACACTACAAGGAGCTTTTCGAGCAGGTGCGCAAGAAAGGCTACCTCTACGTGCGTGTGGACGGCGAGGTGCGCGAAGCCCTGCCCGGTATGAAGCTGGACCGCTACAAGAACCACGATGTGGAGGTAGTGATAGACAAGCTTGTGGTGGCAGATAAGGACGACACGCGCCTGAAGAACAGCGTAGCCACCGCCATGCGCCAGGGCGACGGGCTGCTGATGATACTCGATGCGCAGACCGACAGCGTGCGCCATTACAGCAAGCGGCTGATGTGTCCCGTGACGGGCTTGTCCTATCGGGAGCCGGCACCGCACAACTTCTCCTTCAACTCCCCGCAGGGCGCATGCCCCAAGTGCAAAGGGCTGGGGGTGGTGAGCCAGATTGACATCGACAAGGTGATTCCCGACCGCGAGCTCTCCATCGCCGGAGGTGCCATCGCACCCTTGGGGAAAGCCAAGAACAGCATGATTTTCTGGCAGATTACCGCCTTGCTGGAGAAGTATGAGGCAACGCTGAAAACTCCGGTGAAGGAGCTGCCGGAGGATGCACTGGACGAGGTGCTCTACGGCTCGGACGAGCGCATCAAGATAAAGAGTTCGCTGATAGGCACCTCTTCCGACTACTTCGTGACGTTTGAGGGTGTCATCAAATACATTCAGATGTTGCAAGAGAAGGATGCTTCTGCCACGGCGCAGAAGTGGGCGGACCAGTTTGCCAAGACTGCCGTTTGTCCGGAGTGCCATGGCGCCAAGCTGAACAAGGAAGCGCTTTCGTTCCGCATCCACGACAAGAACATCTACGAACTGTCCACAATGGACATTAGCGAGCTGTATGACTGGCTATCTGCCGTAGACCCGCATCTCAGCAGCAAGCAGCAGCAGATTGCCGGTGAAATCCTGAAGGAAATCCGTACGCGGCTCAAGTTTTTGCTCGATGTCGGTCTGGATTATCTTTCGCTGAACCGTAGTTCCGTCAGCCTTTCCGGTGGTGAAAGCCAGCGTATCCGCCTGGCTACGCAGATAGGTTCACAGCTGGTGAATGTGCTGTATATATTGGATGAGCCGAGTATCGGCCTGCACCAACGCGACAACCAGCGCTTGATACACTCTTTGAAGGAACTGCGTGACATTGGCAACTCCGTCATTGTGGTGGAGCATGACAAGGATATGATGCTGGCTGCCGATTACGTCATTGATATGGGTCCGAAAGCTGGTCGCCTGGGAGGGGCTGTCGTCTTTGCCGGCACTCCCCGCGAAATGCTCCGGACGCATACGCTGACCTCCCAATATCTGAATGGAGAACGTGCCATCGAGGTGCCTGCCAAGCGTCGCGAGGGCAATGGACACAGTCTGTGGCTGCGTGGCGCCAAGGGTAATAATCTGAAGAATGTGGATGTGGAGTTCCCGCTGGGCAAGCTGATTTGTGTTACCGGTGTTTCCGGTAGTGGCAAGTCCACGCTTATCAACGAGACGTTGCAGCCTATTCTTTCGCAGAAGTTCTATCGTTCACTGCAGGATCCTTTGGAGTATGACAGTATTGAAGGGCTGGAATATATAGACAAGGTGGTGAATGTGGACCAGTCTCCTTTGGGACGAACACCGCGTTCCAATCCTGCTACTTATACCGGTGTGTTTTCCGATATCCGTAATCTGTTTGTCGGTTTGCCCGAAGCGAAGATACGTGGATATAAGGCGGGACGCTTCTCCTTCAACGTCAGTGGCGGACGTTGCGAGGCTTGCCAAGGCAATGGGTACAAGTGCATTGAGATGAATTTCCTGCCGGATGTGTATGTGCCTTGCGAGGTGTGTCACGGCAAACGCTACAACCGAGAGACGCTGGAAGTGCGTTTTAAGGGAAAATCCATTGCCGATGTGCTGGATATGACTATCAACCGTGCGGTGGAGTTCTTCGAGAATGTGCCTCAGATATTGAATAAGATTAAGGTTATCCAGGAAGTGGGATTGGGCTATATCAAGCTGGGACAGTCCTCCACCACGCTCTCCGGAGGTGAGAGCCAGCGCGTAAAGTTGGCTACGGAACTCTCCAAGCGTGATACGGGCAAGACACTCTATATCCTCGACGAACCTACCACCGGACTTCATTTTGAAGATATCCGCGTACTGATGAATGTACTGAACAAACTTGTTGACAAAGGAAACACCGTCATCGTCATAGAGCATAATCTCGATGTCATCAAGATGGCGGACTACATCATTGATATGGGTCCCGAAGGTGGCAAGGGGGGAGGGGAACTCCTCTCCTGCGGAACACCCGAAGAGGTGGCGAAGAGCGAGAAAGGCTATACTCCGAAATTCCTGCGTGAAGAGCTGGGGGATAATTACTAATTACTAATTTTGTAACTTGTTATGGTGAAAATTAATAAGACGAATGCAGCGCGGCTGCTCGACAAAGCCAAGATAGCCTATGAACTCATTCCCTACGAGGTGGATGAGAACGATTTGAGCGCCGTACATGTAGCCGCCAGTTTGGGCGAGGACATCAACTGCGTGTTCAAGACACTGATTCTTCACGGCGATAAATCCGGTTACTTTGTCTGCGTCATCCCAGGTGAGCACGAAGTGGATTTAAAATTGGCGGCAAAGGCATCGGGCAACAAGAAGTGCGACCTCATTCCGGTTAAGGAACTTTTACCTCTGACGGGTTACATCCGCGGAGGCTGTTCGCCCATCGGCATGAAGAAGCCTTTCCCTACCTATATCCATGAAACGTGCCTGCGGTTTCCGTATATCTATATCAGTGCCGGACAACGCGGTTTGCAGCTTAAACTGGACCCGAAGGATTTGGTAAAAGAAGTGCATGCAGAAGTTTGTGTTCTTTTTAATGAATAAATCTTCTATTTCTGCCGAGATATTTTAATTTTATAAGGAAATATTCAATAGAATTTATATATTTGCAGGAATTATTCAAGAAATCAATCCAATTACTAATTCTAAAAACTAATTTTTATGTTCAACAAACACCCTAAAGGTCTGATTGCCGCATCCTTTGCTAATTTGGGCGAGCGTTTCGGCTTTTATACCATGATGGCCATTCTTGTACTTTTTCTGCAAGCCAAGTTCGGACTGGATGGAAAAGAGGCAGGTTTGATCTACTCAACATTTTATTTTTCTATTTACATTCTTGCATTGATAGGTGGTATTATTGCCGACAGAACCCGTAATTACAAAGGTACCATCTTTGCCGGTATTGTCTTGATGGCGGTAGGTTACTTGATGCTGGCCATCCCGTCTCCTACACCGGTTGCCAATAAGACCTTGTTTCTGGTGATTACTTGTGCAGCCTTGTTTGTCATTGCTTTCGGAAATGGTCTTTTCAAGGGAAATCTTCAAGCGCTGGTAGGGCAGATGTACGACAATCCCCAGTACTCCAGCATGCGCGATTCCGGTTTCTCCTTATTCTATATGTTCATCAATGTAGGTGCCATCTTTGCTCCATTTGCCGCAGTAGGCGTGCGTAACTGGTGGTTGTCCACATTCGGCTACAATTATGATGCCGACCTGCCTGCCCTTTGCCACGGACATCTGGCTGGAACGCTGACTCCTGAGGCTGTGGACACTTATAGTGCACTGGCAGCCAAAGCCACTATTTCCGGAACGCCCGTAACGGATATGACGGTATTTGCCAATGAATATCTGAACGTGTTTACCACCGGTTTCCACTATGCGTTCGGTGTAGCTATCCTGGCTATGGTTCTCTCTTTGGTAATTTTCGTCATCAACAGAAAGAAATTCCCCGATCCCAGCAAGAAGGTGGCTGCAAAAGCGGGCGACGCCACTATAGTGGAGATGAGCGCACAAGAGGTAAGACAGCGCATGTATGCATTGTTTGCCGTATTCGGTGTGGTAATTTTCTTCTGGTTCTCGTTCCATCAGAATGGGTTGACACTGACGTATTTTGCCAAGGAATATACAGATTTGAATTTGTTCGGCATGGCTATTTCCGCTGAGCTGTTCCAGTCTTTGAATCCGATTTTCGTGGTGTCTCTGACGCCGGTTATCATGGCTGTCTTTGCAGCACAGCGTGCCAAAGGCAAAGAGCCTTCCACTCCGCGGAAGATTGCCATCGGTATGGGTATTGCTGCCACTGGCTTCCTTATAATGGCTATCGGTTCTTATGTAAGCAACTTGCCGATGCACAAGGATATTATCGCTCTGGGTACCTCTCCGGTGAAAGTGACTCCGCTGTTGCTGATGGTTACTTATCTGATATTGACCGTTGCCGAGTTGTACATATCTCCGTTGGGCATTTCATTCGTGTCCAAGGTGGCTCCTCCCAAATACCAGGGTATCATGCAGGGCGGTTGGCTGGGTGCTACTGCCATTGGTAACCAGTTGCTTGTTATCGGTGCTATCCTCTACGAAAGTATCCCTATCTGGATGACGTGGACGGTATTCGTAGTAGCGTGCTGCATTTCCATGTTCACCATGCTGTTCATGCTGAAATGGCTTGAAAAGGTGGCGAAGTAATCGGAAACGAAAGATAAAACTAAAGGCTGCGCAATGTTCGTAATGAACTGCGCAGCCTTTAGTTTTAGGAGGGGTTTTAATGCCGGGGTTCAGATGTCCAGCCCCATGATATAGTCGTTCATGTAATATCCGTTTCCTATCGGGAAATCTCCCTCGCGAAGTTTCCGCATTCCCATATGTTCGTAAAACTGCAGTGCCTTGTTGTTACGGTTCACATTCAATTCCATCAGACAAGGGCCGGGATGCACTTTCTTGATGTACTTGATGGCTTCGCGAAAGAGGAAACTGCCGCAATGTGCACCCTGGTAATAGGGGAGCACATAAATCTTTTGCAGGTGGAATAAATCTTCTCCTTGCTGCTGTACGGACACATAGCCCGCCGCTTCACATTCTTCGTAAGCCAGGAAATAGACGTGGCCTTCCTCTTCCATTTGTTTACGGATATTGTCCAATGAATACATCCATTCCATCATGTAGTCGGTCTGCTCGGGAGTAAGGATATCCTTATACGTGACGGGAAATATTTGCTGCGCAAGTTTCTGAATCAGTGCGCAGTCTGCTGTCGTTGCTTTTCTTATGGTAAACATATCGGTTGTATTTATACTGTTTGGGGTGTAAAGTTAAGCCTTTTTTGTGAAACAATCGTTATCTTTGCAGACCGTTACCGAACTAACTAATTCTGATTTTAAAAATTATGGCATTTACGAGCAACATTATGATTGTCCGCCACAGATTGCTGAAGGAACTGGTAAAGCTGTGGAATAACAACGAACTTGTGGATAAAATAGACCGGCTGCCCATCGAGCTGAGTCCGAAGAGGTCCAAGCACGCGGGACGCTGCTGTGTGCACAAAGAGCGCGCGGTGTGGAAGTACAAGTCATTGCCGCTTCTGGGACTCGATATGGAGGATGAGACGGATGAGTTGACCCCCTTGTCGGAGTACGCTGCCCGTGCACTGGACAGAGCGGAAAATGGCAGGCCGAAAGACAACATCATGTGTGTGATTGACGAGGCTTGTTCGGCATGTGTGCAGATTAACTACGAGATTACGAACCTCTGCCGCGGATGTACGGCACGCAGTTGCCAGGTGAATTGTCCCAAGAAGGCAGTGCACGTCAAGGAGAGCGGGCAGGCATGGATTGACCATGATGCGTGTATCAGTTGTGGCATCTGCCATAAGAGTTGTCCCTACCATGCCATTGTTTATATTCCCGTACCTTGTGAGGAAGCTTGTCCCGTGAAAGCCATCAGTAAGGATGAGAAGGGGATAGAGCATATTGACGAAAGCAAATGTATCTATTGCGGAAAGTGTCTCAATGCATGTCCATTCGGAGCAATTTTCGAAATATCGCAGGTGTTCGACGTGTTGCACAGAATCCGCAAGGGTGAGCAGGTGGTGGCTATCGTGGCTCCGTCCATCCTGGGGCAGTTCAAGACGACTATTGAACAAGTATATGGCGCATTGAAACAAGTCGGTTTTACGGATGTCATTGAGGTGGCTCAGGGTGCGATGGATACCGTCAGCAACGAGGCGCACGAGCTGATTGAGAAGCTGGAGGAGGGTCAGAAGTTTATGACGACTTCCTGTTGTCCGTCTTATATAGAGTTGGTGAACAAGCATATTCCTGCCATGAAGCCTTACGTGTCGGGCACCGGTTCGCCAATGTATTATGCTGCCCGCATTGCTAAAGAGAAGTATCCGGATGCGAAGGTGGTCTTCATAGGTCCTTGCGTTGCCAAGCGCAAAGAGGCGCAGCGCGACGAGGCGGTGGACTTTATCATGACTTTCGAGGAGGTGGCTTCCGTGCTTGCCGGGCTGGATATTCAGATGGAGCAGGCAAAGCCCTATTCCATGAGTTTCACTTCTGTGCGCGAGGCGCATGGTTTTGCGCAGGCAGGAGGCGTGATGGGTGCCGTGAAAGCCTATCTGAAGGAAGAGGCAGATAAAATCAATGCCGTACAAGTGGCTAATCTGGATAAGAAGGCTATCGGTGCGTTGCGTGCTTATGCCAAGTCGGGCAAGGCTCCGGGGCAATTTATTGAAGTGATGGCTTGCGAGGGCGGTTGTATTACCGGGCCATGTTCGCATAATGAAATAACTGCCGGAAAGCGCCAGCTGACGCAGGAGTTGGCAAAGAGAAAAGAGACATATTAGCCCTTTGTCCGTTTATATGAAGCATTTGATTGACAAATTGCGGAGCAATCGCAGGCTGGATGCCGAAGAGTATAAAGCCTTGCTTCTTAGCCGGGACACAGCCCTTGCAACCTATTTGCAGGGGCAGGCTCGGGAAGAAACGCTTGCCCGCTTTGGCAATAAAATCTTCATTCGCGGACTGATTGAGATAACCAACCGTTGCCGCAATAACTGCTACTATTGCGGCATACGGAAGGAGAACCGGAACATAACCCGTTATGAGCTGACGCAGGAGGAGATTCTTTCGTGTTGCCATGAAGGCTATCGGTTGGGCTTCCGTACCTTTGTGCTGCAAGGGGGCGAAGCGCCGGCGGTGAAGGATGAGGGGATGGTGGAGGCAGTTGCCGCTATCCGGCAATCCTTCCCGGATTGTGCCATTACCTTATCCTTGGGCGAGAAATCGCGGGAAGCTTACGAACGTTTCTTCCTGGCAGGTGCCAACCGCTATCTGTTGCGGCACGAAACCTGCAACGAAGGGCATTATCACCGGCTTCATCCTGCGGAGATGTCCCTTTCCCATCGGTTGCAATGCTTGGACTGGCTGAAAGAGATAGGCTATCAAGTGGGAACCGGAATCATGGTGGGCAGTCCTTACCAGACGGTGGACCATTTGGTAGAAGACATTCTCTTCATCGAACGGTTTCAGCCGGAGATGATAGGCATGGGACCTTTTCTTCCACATCACGATACTCCGTTTTCCTCTTTTCCGTCGGGAGATATGGAGTTGACGCTGAAGTTGCTTTCTATCTTCCGGTTGATGCATCCCGCGGCACTGATACCTGCTACCACTGCCCTGGCCACACTTGCTCCGGACGGACGGGAACGGGGAATATTGGCTGGCGCCAATGTCGTGATGCCTAATCTTTCGCCTTCTCATCAGCGGGCGAAGTACTCCCTCTATGATAACAAAGCTTCTGCGGGTGCCGAAGCGGCAGAAGGTTTGCTAAAATTGGAGGAACAACTGAAAGGGATAGGCTATGAGGTATCAAGAGAGAGAGGAGATTATGAGAATGGAGAATTGACCGTTGATAATTGATAATTTTCAAATCTTCATTCTTTATTTTAATTACCAATTATCAATTTACGAAGTGTATAACATAAAGTCAAGACAAGCAGAAGAATTCATCAATCATCAGGAGATATTGGATACATTGGAGTATGCGCAGGCAAACCGCAACAACCGTCCGCTCATCGAAAGTTTGATTGACAAGGCTGCTTTGTGCCAGGGGCTTTCCCATCGGGAGGCGGCCCTACTGCTGGAATGTGACGAGCCGGAACTGGTGCAGCGCATCTATCGTCTGGCACGTGAAATCAAACGGAAATTCTATGGCAACCGCATTGTGATGTTTGCCCCGCTTTACCTTTCCAACTATTGCGTGAATGGTTGCGTCTATTGCCCGTATCATGCCAAGAACCGTACCATCCCCCGCAAGAAACTCTCGCAAGAGGAGATACGCCGCGAGGTTATCGCCTTGCAGGACATGGGGCATAAACGCCTGGCGCTGGAAGCCGGAGAAGACCCTCGAAACAACCCTATCGACTATATCTTAGAGTCTATCCGCACCATCTACAGCATCCACCACAAGAACGGGGCCATCCGCCGGGTGAATGTCAACATAGCCGCCACTACAGTGGAAAACTATCGGTTGCTGAAAGAGGCAGGTATCGGCACTTATATCCTTTTTCAGGAGACTTACAGCAAAGAGCATTACGAAGTCTTGCATCCCACGGGACCGAAAAGTAATTATGCCTACCACACCGAAGCGATGGACCGCGCTATGGAGGGTGGCATCGACGATGTAGGTATCGGTGTATTGTTTGGTCTGAATACCTATCGCTACGACTTCGTAGGATTGCTGATGCATGCCGAACATCTGGAAGCTACCTTTGGCGTAGGTCCGCATACCATCAGCGTACCGCGCATTTGTCCGGCAGATGATATTTCGACCGAGGATTTTCCCGATGCCATCTCGGATGAGATGTTCTGCCGTATTGTGGCGGTTACCCGCATTGCGGTGCCTTATACGGGAATGATTATTTCCACCCGTGAGTCGGAAGCCGTACGCCGTCGGGTGCTCGAACTGGGCGTTTCGCAGATAAGCGGCGGTTCGCGCACCAGCGTGGGAGGCTATGCCGTGCCGGAAGCCAAAGAGGAAGATTCCTCCCAATTCGATGTGAGCGACCGGCGCACGCTGGATGAAGTGGTGAGTTGGCTGCTCGACCTGGGGCATATCCCCAGCTTCTGCACCGCCTGCTATCGCGAGGGACGTACCGGAGACCGCTTCATGTCGCTCGTCAAGCGCGGACAGATAGCAAACTGCTGCCAGCCCAATGCACTGATGACATTAAAAGAATATCTGGAGGACTATGCCTCCTCCGAAACCAAGGAGAAGGGCATACAGCTGATTCGTGAGGAGATGGAGCATATCCCGAACCCCAAGATACGGGCGATAGCCGAACGTAATCTTCAGGAGATAGGGGAGGGGAAAAGAGACTTTAGATTTTAGATTTCGGATTTATGAATAATACACCTCGTTCCAACCGCCTGCACATTGCCGTCTTTGGACGACGAAACAGCGGAAAGTCCAGCCTTGTCAATGCCTTGACCGGGCAAGACACGGCATTGGTATCCGCAACGCCCGGCACTACTACCGACCCCGTGACCAAAGCCATGGAAGTATATCCTTTGGGCCCGTGCCTCTTTATCGATACCCCCGGTTTTGATGACGACGAAGGCGAACTGGGCGGTATGCGCGTGGAGCGTACCTTAAAGACGGTGGAGAAAGCAGACATCGCCCTCTTGCTTTATGAAGCTGACGGAACGCTGGAACAGCAATGGCTAAAGCTGCTGGCAGCGCGCGAAATCCCCGTGATACTGATACTGAATAAAGCCGATTCCCGTCAAGACACCGCTTCCGTGGTTCTTCGGATTGAAAAGGGGTGCGGGCAGGCTCCCGTTGTGGTCAGTGCCAAAGAGGGTACCGGCATTCAAGGCATTTTCGATGCTATCCTCGAAAAGCTTCCCGAGAATTTTGGTGAGCAGACTATCACGGGCAATTTGGTAAGTGAAGGAGATGTCGTCCTGCTGGTGATGCCCCAGGATATACAAGCCCCCAAAGGTCGTCTCATTCTTCCGCAAGTGCAGACCATCCGCGAACTGTTGGATAAAAAGTGCTTAGTGATGAGCTGCACCACCGACAAGCTGCAAGCCTCCCTGCAAGCCCTTGTCCGTCCGCCTAAGCTGATAATCACAGACTCTCAAGTGTTCCCCATCGTCTATCAACAAAAGCCTGCCGAGAGTAGTCTTACTTCCTTCTCGGTTCTTTTTGCCGGTTACAAAGGAGACATCAATGCCTTTGTAGAGGGAGCTGCCGCTATTCATAGCTTGACACCCCAATCGCGTGTACTGATAGCCGAAGCCTGCACCCACGCCCCGCTGACCGAGGACATCGGCACCGTCAAAATTCCCCGCCTGCTACGAAAGCGCATCGGCGAGGAATTGCAGATAGACTTTGTATCTGGAAATGACTTTCCCAGAGACTTGTCCCGATATGATTTAATTATCCATTGCGGCGCTTGCATGTTCAACCGGAAGTACGTTCTCAATCGTATAGCCCATGCCCGCGCACAGCACATCCCCATAACCAACTACGGAGTAGCAATTGCGAGTCTGACCGGTATATTGGATAAAATTGTTATCCATCGGTAAATATCCCTCTCCCTCTTTGTTCATGTTACTGATGTAATAGAGTAGTGTGAACTACTTTTTTTTTGTTAATTATACTTAATATAAGGTACTTTGTAATGCAAGGTACTGATATAATACATATATTTGTGCCATACAAGGAACAACAATAGAATGAATGAGGACACTCATTACTCTATTGCGCAGCAAAATAGTAAATCGTAAATTGTCAAATAGTAAATACCATTATGGATGTAAACAATGTAAAGTCGCAAATGCGCAAGGGCATGCTTGAATATTGCATCATGCTGCTGCTTCACAAGGAGCCGGCTTACGCTTCGGATATCATTCAGAAGTTGAAAGAAGCCAGACTGATTGTAGTGGAAGGTACACTTTATCCGTTGCTCACCCGTCTGAAGAACGACGACTTGCTGGGTTATGAATGGATTGAGTCTACGCAAGGTCCTCCACGTAAATATTACCGGTTGACGGAAAAAGGAGAAGTCTTTCTCGGTGAACTGGAAACATCCTGGAAAGAGTTGAACGAGACGGTGAATCACATTAGCAATTCTTGAAATGACCACAGAGAATATGTCGCATTCGCCGAATGGTAAATAGTAAATCGTAAATAGTCAAATTGTAAATAAATAGTGTGTTATGAAAAAGACATTAACTGTAAATTTAGGTGGAACCGTTTTCAATATTGATGATGACGCATACCGTCTTTTGGATAATTATCTGAGTAATCTCAAGATGCACTTCCGCAAGGAAGCAGGTGCCGACGAGATTGTAGATGATATTGAACGCCGTATTTCCGAACTCTTTGCCGAGAAATTGTCGGCCGGTTCGCAAGTAATCACGATAGCCGATGTGGAAGAGGTGATTGCCCGCATGGGAAAGCCGGAAGATATGGAGGCGGAAGGAGAGAGTGCTAGTGCCGATTCCGGCAGCACGAGTGCCGGGGGCGGCTATGGTGCCGGTGCTTGGAACAGCAATACCGCTTATGGCACTACACGCCGTCGTCTATACCGCAATCCGGATGACAAAATGCTGGGTGGTGTCATCAGTGGAATGGCTGCCTACCTGGGATGGGATGTAACTTTACTTCGACTGTTACTGCTTGTCATCTTGATTTGTGGGGTAGGGACATTGATACCGGTCTATATCGTGTGTTGGCTGGTTATACCGGAAGCCCGCACAGCAGCCGAGAAGTTGAGTATGCGTGGCGAGGCCGTTACGGTGGAGAATATCGGAAAGACGGTGACGGACGGTTTTGAGAAGGTTGCCAATGGGGTGAATGATTATATGAGGTCGGATAAACCCCGTACTTTCTTGCAGAAGTTGGGAGATGCATTGGTGATGATTGTCGGCTGGTTCTTGAAAATCTGTCTGGTGATATTCGCCATTATTTGCAGTCCGATACTGTTTGTGTTTGGAGTGGTATTCGTGGCGCTGTTGTTTGCTGCGATAGCGGTGGCTGTTGGTGGTGGTGCAGCTCTCATTTCCCTTTTCCCGATGGCTGATGTGGTACTGCCTACTTCTCCGCTGTCTGCCATTGTGATGTACATTGCAGGTATCTTGTTGGTAGGAATTCCTTTGGTCAGCCTTGTGTGGGCCATCTTTAGCCAGATATTCAAGTGGCAGCCGATGAACTCCGGCTTGAAGTGGACGCTGGTTATCCTTTGGATTGTAAGTGCAGCTTGCTTCGGAATCTGTTTTGCAGTGCAGGGGGCTACTTTCCCGGAATTGGGTATCTTTAATTTCTGAGAATAGTAATTTCTTTTTTAATTGATATCGTGTTTGTGGAAATCAGATTTCTATAAACACGATATTTTTTTATTGGGTGTAATTGGTTGTTATACAGTGAAATATTGCGTTTGGAAAAGGCGTTTTTTAAACGTTCGTTTAATGAACGCAAAGATAACGTGTATTTTTGAATCTCGCAAAATGTTTAATAAAAATATTCTATAAATTTCTTTTTAGTGAGTATAATACTTTGTCAGTAAGCCTATTGCATTGTATTTCTCTAACTTCTTCCTTTTACTAATTTTTAAGTAATCTTCCCTCTTTAATTTTCTTAAATATTGACGTTCAAAAAACGAACGTCTATTGAACGCTTTTTGCTTGCAATAGATTCGTTTACAGCATTTTACCTGTCAGGTAATGAATGACTGCAAAAAATCTGTTGACAAGAAGGGCATAAAGCTTGTCGTATTCTACATAAAGTGTCCGCAAGTAATTGAATTTCAAGTGTATGCAAGAGGTTCAAAGCCCCAGGAGAACACCCTTGTCTGAACAAAAGCATAAAATGGGAATAGAGAAAGAGGCCGAAATCTGGTATGCTATGCGTGCCACCTACCGCAGAGAACCGGATGCCATGCGTCTGCTAAAGAAAGAAAATTTGGGCTGTTTCATTCCTATGCAATACAAGATATGTATAAAAAAAGGGAAAAAAGTCCGTGCTCTGGTTCCGGTCGTTCATAATCTGCTTTTTGTCCATGCCCGTCCTTCCGATGTGCAGCGTGTCAAGTCTCAAGTCACTTATCTGCAATATATCACCGATACCCGCAGTGGGCAGAAGATTATTGTCCCAGACGGTCAGATGCAGCGTTTCATTGCCGTATCCGGCACTTACGATGATCATCTTCTTTATTTTCAACCGGATGAATTGAACTTGTCCAAGGGTACCAAAGTCCGGATTACCGGCGGTGAATTTGAGGGGCAAGAGGGGATATTTCTGAAGGTAAAGGGCGCACGTGACCGTCGCGTGGTTATCGAAATACAAGGTGTCATAGCTGTTGCCATGGCCACTATCCATCCCGATCTTATAGAAGTAATCGGCTGAACTTTAATTTTTAATTCTATAATTGCTTATGTCTCTTTCCGAAGAAGCAATCACTCTTCAGCGTGCTGCGCACGAACTGATGTATTTGGGTATGGACGGCAGTCCCGTCTATAGCGATGACTTGTCACGGCGGAACGGTGAGGTCTACCGTCTTACCATGGCTTTGTACCGGTCGGGTGTAAAAGGCACTACCATCGAAGAGCAGGCAAATGTCTGTCTTGCCCTTCTTATGGGTTACAGCGCCTCTTTTGTGGACCATGGCGAAAAGCAGCGGCATGTCCAGAAAGTGCTGGACTGTTGTTGGGATGTGCTCGATGCCCTTCCCGCTTCCTTACTGAAGCTCCGTCTGCTTACCGCCTGCTACGGTGAAGTGTTCGACGAGTCTTTGGCCGACGAAGGCCGTTCCATCATCGCCTCCTGGGATTCCTTATCACTTACTCCCGAACAGCAGGAAGCGATTGATGAGTTTCAGAATGTGACAGACAATCCCTATCCGTGGGAATATATCGATGAATAAAACTTTTCATTATAATGCTTAACAATAAATCCGTATTGATTACCGGAGGAACGGGTTCCTTCGGAAAGAAGTTTGTGGAAACCATCCTCCGTGATTATCCGCAAGTAAAGAAAATCATTATTTACTCCCGCGATGAGCTGAAGCAATTTGAGCTGAAACAGAAATATCCCGGTCATAAGTATCCGCAACTGCGTTTCTTTATCGGTGATGTCCGTGACCTCGAACGCCTGACGCGGGCTTGCGAAGGAGTGGACGTGATTATCCATGCAGCCGCCATCAAGCAGGTGGATACCGCTGAATACAATCCCGAAGAGTGCATCAAAACCAATGTACACGGTGCGCAGAATGTGATAAAGGCTGCTCTTGCCACCGGTGTACAGCATGTGGTGGCCCTTTCTACCGACAAGGCATGTGCCCCCATCAATCTTTATGGCGCCACCAAGCTCACTTCCGACAAGCTGTTTACTGCTGCCAACAATATCAGCGGTTCCAAGAACATCAGGTTCTCCGTAGTCCGTTATGGCAATGTGATGGGTTCCCGCGGTTCCGTAATCCCTTTCTTTATCAACAAGCGTGACAACGGGGCGAAGGAACTTCCCATAACCGATATGCGCATGACCCGTTTCAACATTTCGCTGGAAGCCGGTGTCGCTTTGGTCATGTATGCCATCGGACATCACCTGGGTGGTGAAATCTTTATTCCTAAGATTCCTTCCTATCATATCCAGGACGTGGCTACCGCCATTGCACCCAATCTGCCGCAGGTGGAAGTGGGCATCCGTCCGGGAGAGAAGCTGCACGAGGAGATGATTACTGTAACCGATGCTCTTGATACAATCGATTTGGGCAGATATTATGTCATTCTTCCTTCCGTATCTTTCAAGCACAGTCGCGAAGAGTTCATCAGACATCACAATGCAGTACCCGTTCCCGACGGTTTCCACTACAGCAGTGACAACAATACGGAGTGGGAGACAGTAGAGACTATGCGCGAGAATATAAAGAAATACGTTGACCCTAATTTCGAGGTGAAATGATAAGCAAGCCTATTCCATACGGTCGTCAGCATATCACAGATGAGGATATCCGGGCAGTCATCGATACCTTGAAAAGCGATTACCTGACACAAGGTCCCAAAATCAAGGAATTTGAAACGAAATTTGCCGAATATGTAGGTGCACAATATGCCGTAGCGGTGAACAATGCCACTTCAGGGCTTCATCTTGCAGCTACCGCACTGAATGTAAAGCCGGGTGACAAGGTGATTGTCACTCCCATGACCTTTGCTGCCAGTGCCAACTGCATCCGCTATTGTGGTGGCGAGGTGGTATTCTGTGATATTGACAAGGATACTTACCTCATGGATATCCGTAAACTTGAAGCCATGCTTAAAGCTTCTCCCCGCGGTACTTACAAAGGTATTGTTCCGGTTGATTTTGCAGGCTATCCTTTGGATCTGGAAGAGTTCAGAAAGCTTGCCGACGAGTACGGCTTGTGGATTATCGAGGATGCCTGCCATGCTCCCGGCGGCTATTTCATGGACAGTAAAGGCAAGAAACAACATTGTGGTAACGGTTGTTTTGCCGACTGTGCCGTATTCTCTTTCCATCCCGTGAAACATATCGCTACGGGTGAGGGAGGCATGGTGACCACCAACAGCAAGGAGCTCTATGACAAGCTTTGTCTTTACCGTACGCATGGCATTACGAAAGACCCTGCTTTATTGCACGAGCATCATGGTGGCTGGTATTACGAGATGCAGGAGTTAGGGTATAATTACCGTCTGACTGATTTTCAGGCTGCCTTGGGTATTTCTCAGCTGGAGCGTGCGAAAGCAGGTCTTGAACGCCGCCATGAAATCGTAAGACGCTATAATGAAGCATTTTCCGGAATAGATGGCATCAAGACTCCATTCAATGCTGCCGATGTCTATCATGCTTATCACCTTTATATCATTCAAGTGGCTGACCGCTTGGGTCTTTATAATTATCTGCACGAGAACAATGTCTATGCGCAGGTTCATTATGCTCCGCTTCATCTGATGCCTTACTATCAGCAGTGGGGCAATAGGAAAGGCGATTTACCTATAGTAGAAGAGTATTACGAACATTGTCTGAGTCTTCCGATGTATCCCACGCTGACGGACGAGGAACAGGAGTATGTGATTAACAAGGTTATAGAATATATAAAACAATGATTACTTCCATTTCTATTGAAGCTATTGAAAAGCAGCTTTTGCAGCAACTTTCCTCTTTTTTCTTCTTGAGTGAAGAAGATGAGATGTTAATAAATATAAAAATGGGGGGGTAATTTCTCGTTGTGAATATTGTTTTTCCCGTACGAAAAATAAGTATTACTCATGCGACGGTGAGACATACTTCAACCCTTATCAAAGTGCACAATATACAATTTTTCTCTATTTTTTTGCTAACACCATTTCTCAAGATACTGATAACCGTTTATTGGCAGATAAGTTGTATTATTTGAATAAGATAATGAATGGGTGTGATTTGTATCATGAGGTAAATCTTCCTCATTATTTTACGTTGGATCATCCGGTCGGTAGCGTTATGGGACGGGCTGAATATGGTGAAGGATTCAGTTTTGGGCAAAATTGCACGGTGGGAAACAATAAAGGAATTTATCCGGTTTTAGGTGAAAATGTGCGGATGTGTGCAAATTCTTCTATTATCGGTAACTGCCGGATAGGTGACAATGTGATTATCGGGGCAAATTCTGGTGTGAAAGATGAGGATGTGCCGGACAATTCAATTGTTTTCGGGTATTCTCCCCATTTAATTATAAAGGCTAAACGATGAAAAATATCTGTATTATTCCTGCCCGTGGCGGCAGTAAACGTATTCCGCGTAAGAATATCAAAACCTTTATGGGCAAGCCTATTATTGCATACTCCATTGAGGCGGCTTTGCAGAGCGGACTTTTTGACGAAGTAATGGTTTCGACCGATGATGAAGAGATAGCGGAGATAGCTTGCGGATACGGGGCCAAAGTTCCTTTTATGCGCAGTGCTGAGACCTCGAATGATTATGCCGGCACGGCCGATGTAATTCTTGAAGTTTTAGAGATGTATAAAGAGCGAGGCAGGGAATTTGATACAGTTTGTTGCATTTACTCGACAGCTCCTTTTGTCACTCCTGAAAGGCTTCGGGAAGCATACGGAAAAATGAATTCGGAAATTGATTCCGTTTTCACTTGTGTGGCTTATTCCTATCCTATACAGCGTAGCCTTCATATCGTAGACGGGAGAATCGGTATGGTTTATCCCGAATACATGAATGCACGTTCCCAAGATTTAGAGCCGATTTATCATGATGCCGGTCAGTTCTATTTTTCTCGCATAAACTCCTTTGTAGAGAGCCGAACCTTTTGGGGGAAGAACACAGCCGGACTGGTACTTTCCGAACTCGAAGTGCAGGACCTCGATACGCTGACTGACTGGACATTGGCGGAAATGAAGTATGAGTTACTTCATAGATGATGTAATGCAGAAAATCTATTTCCGTGCCGATGCAAGCGCTACCATCGGCTACGGTCACTTTATCCGTACTCTGGCTTTGGCCGATATGCTGAAGGACGATTTCGATTGTACCTTCTTTACTTGCCATCCTACCTCATATCAGGTGAGTGAGATGGAGAAGGTATGTCCTTTCATCCCCTTGCAGGAAGAATCGCATTATGATGATTTCCTTTCCCATCTGCAAGGTGATGAAATCGTGGTGCTCGACAATTATTTCTTCACTACCGATTACCAGCGTGCCATTAAGCAAAAAGGTTGCCGCCTGGTGTGTGTGGATGACATGCACGACAAGCACTATGTGGCAGATGTTGTGATTAATCATACTTTGACTGACTCCGGACTTTTTGATGTGGAACCTTACACTAAACTTTGTTTGGGATTCGACTGGGCATTACTGCGTAGACCGTTTATAGAAGCTGTAAACAAACTCTGTTCTTGTGCAAAACGTACAGAAAGTATAACCATTACTTTTGGTGGTGTGGATTCCTTTGACTTTACTGGCCATTACATTCGTGAAGCTATGCAATTGCCTACTGTCTCAGCCAGATAACTGCAGTGGTAGGTGATGCTTATCAACCTCAAAAGCCGAGGGTACGGGATAGGCGAGTGTCTTATTGCTCCAATTTAACAGCTCAACAGATGGCCGAACTTTTTTGTGCTTCCGATTGGGTGATCTGTTCAGCAAGTACTGTAAGTATTGAGGCCATTGCTTGTGGTGCCAAGTTGGCTGTAGGTTGGTATGTAGATAATCAGGCTGATTATTATTCACTGTTAACCTCTACTGGAGGAGTTCTTCCTTTAGGAAATATTAAGGATAATCCCATACCTCTGACATCTTTAGAGATTGCTGGGGTTGATAACTTGCAGATAAAGAGTGGTATTCGTGAACGCTATATTAATCTGTTTGAAGAATTGGGAAGAAATGTGCATTGACGATGATCGCATTCTTTTCGGAAAAATTCTCATAATGGACAATTGATGCAGGAATAGAACAGATAATTTTAATTATTTAGCAATTGAATGATACAAATAGACAAACAAGCGGTTTATAAATATCATGGTTATGTTTTCCAACACTTCTCTATTTTGTCGGAAGAACTCCTAAAGCAAATATTGGATTGGAGGAATACTTTTGAGATAAGGCAGTTTATGTATAATACAGATGTAATATCTCTTGAAAATCACTTGAATTTTACGAAAACCCTTGCTCAACGAGAAGATTGTTACTATTGGTTAGTAACAAAAGATAATGTTCCCTATGGAGTCTTCAATCTGACCGATATAGACCATGAAAGAAGAATCGCTGAATTAGGCTATTATATGGCACCTTCCCAAATGAAAAGTGGAGGGGGGCTTGATTTTGTTTATACTATCATCTGTTTTTCTTTTGAGGTTGCAAAATGTATAAAACTGGTAGGTTCAATTGATATAAACAATACCGATGCATTGTTATTGGATGAGTTTTTAGGCTTTGTTTTGGGTGATACGGTGGAATCCGACGGATGTTGTCATAACCGGAAATTCATTGAATGGGAGCTTTCAGAACTTCATTATAGAAGTACTACAGTATATAGAAATGATATACGTAAATTGGTCCGCTTTATTAGAGATAAACGCAAATAGAGAATCATGTTATCAAATTTTCATTTTCACCATATAGGATACGCTGTTACCAGTATTGAAAAAACAATGTATTATTACATTGATGGGGGATATTCTTGTTCATCTGTGATATTTGATCCAATACAGAATGTAAATATCTGCTTCCTTACAAAAGAAGGAGAGCCTATGATTGAACTTCTTGAACCTGTTGATGAGAATTCTCCAATCAATAAAAATCTTGAGAAGAATGGAGTTTGTCCGTATCATTGCTGTTATAGTGTAGAAAATATAGAAGATGCCATCGCACGGCTTCGTAAAATGAGGTTCATGGTGGTAAGCTATCCGGCAGAAGCAGTAGCTCTCAATAATCATCGGGTAGCTTTTCTCTATAATAAAGATATCGGTTTAATTGAATTATTAGAACAAAAATGAAATTCTTTATTTTTAGAAACAATACGCTGGAAAATATCTTCGGCACAGACGAAGTGGAGTATTCTGGTTACGAAGATATATCATATATACCTCAAAATACATCTTTGTATTTGTGGATGTATCAAATACCCATAAGATGGAATCAGAAGCAACTGGCTGACGAAATTGATGCATATATTAGAAAAATGCAGCTTGTTTTCTCGCAGGTTCCACAAGGGAAAGAATTTGTAGCATTCACATTGGTAGACATCTTTCCTACGAGATTTACTGATGCCAATTTTATTGTAAGGGAGGCTATCGTCCGGTATAATACCCAACTGTATAATATGGCTGGAACGAATGTAAATTTTAAGGTGATTGACTTTTCTGAGTTTACTTCCCGTTATAGGTCAGAGGAATTGATTGGATGGAAATTCTATTTTATTTCTCAAATGTATATATCTTCTAAAATTACCAGTGAATTTGCTACATGGGTAGACTCTAAAATACAGAATATAGCTTTAAAGAGAAAGAAATGCCTCATTCTTGATTTGGATAATACTTTGTGGGGTGGAGTCCTTGGCGAGGAAGGCATTAATGGTATACAAATTGGCGGGGACTATCCAGGTAAGGCATTTTTATATTTTCAGGAAGCGCTGTCTGCGTTAAGTAAAGAGGGTATTATTTTATCTGTTTGTAGTAAGAACAACGAAGAAGATGTATTCGAAGCTTGGGAGCAAAATCCGTTTATGGTTTTAAGGAAAAAAGATTTTGTTGCTATTCGTATAAATTGGAATGACAAGGCTTCGAATATCGTGGAACTGTCTAAAGAGCTGAACATAGGTCTTGATAGTATGGTGTTCATTGATGACAATCCGGCAGAGCGTGAATTAGTAAAACAGACCTTGCCTATGGTGGCTGTCCCGGACTTTCCAAAACAAGCATATATGTTACCGCAGTTTTTCATGCAATTAGTTCGTGATTATTTTGAAGTTTACGAAATTACCGGTGAAGATAAAAAGAAGACGGAACAATATAAGGCAAATGCGGAACGTACACGCGAACAAGCCAAATTCTTAAACTTTGAAGATTTTCTTCGTTCATTAGAAATTAAAATTGAGCTTCAGAAGGTGGACTCATTCAATATATCACGAATTGCTCAGATGACGCAAAAAACAAATCAGTTTAATTTAACGACCCAACGTTATTCTGAAGCTGATGTCAGACAACTTCTGGATAATCAATGGAAAATCTATTGCATCAGAGTTTCAGATAAATTTGGTGATAATGGTATCACGGGAGCAGTTTTCATCGCTGATAATAGTATTGAGAATATATTGCTTAGTTGTCGTATATTAGGTAAAGGTATTGAAACGGCTTTCATTAAATTTGTATTTAAATTGTTGGTTGAGGATGGTGTGTCAGCTTTAGAAGCAAAATTTATTCCTACTCTCAAAAACAGACAAGTGGCTGATTTTTATGACCGGCTTGGCTTTTCTGTGATGCGAGTAGAAGAGGGTGTTAAATACTATATGGCGAATATTGACAAATTAGATTTGTCAATACCTGATTATTATTCAATAACAGTTAAACAATAAAGTTATGATTACGAATGAAGAAATAATGGATGTGATGAGAGCTGTTTTAAAAACAGATGTAGATGAGAATACCTCTCAGAATAATTGCGAAAAGTGGGATAGTATGAACCATTTGAATCTGGTTATAGAATTGGAAGATACTTTCGAAGTAGAGCTTGAGCCTAATGAAATCAGTTTGATGAAATCTTTCTCTGACATCAAAAATATTATTTCAAACAAGTTACAATAAGAACCATTATGGGAAAAACATTTATCATAGCCGAGATGTCGGCGAATCATAATGGTAGCAAGCAGATAGGCATAGAAACAATTCGTGCTGCCAAACGTGCAGGTGCAGATGCTATCAAGCTCCAAACATATACAGCTGATACCATAACGTTGGATAATGATAAAATGGAGTTTATGGCTGATTCTACAAGTGTTTGGGCCGGCATGCGTTTGTACGATCTCTATAAGCAAGCCTATACCCCTTGGGAGTGGCACGAAGAATTGTTTCGTGTGGCCAAGGAGGAAGGACTTATCTGTTTTTCATCACCGTTTGATAAAACTGCGGTAGATTTCCTGGAATCCTTGGGCAACCCCATTTACAAAATTGCCTCTTTTGAAATTACGGATATTCCTTTAATAGAGTATGCCGCCAAGAAGATGAAACCGATGGTGATGTCTACCGGCATTGCCACTGAAGAAGACATTCAGTTGGCTGTAGATACTTGCCGTGCGGCGGGCAATGATGATATTACGCTGTTGAAATGCACCTCCTCTTATCCTGCCCCCATTGAGGAAGCCAATCTGTGCATGATAAAGGATTTAGCCGAGCGCTATGGAGTGAAGTCCGGTTTGTCCGATCATACCATTGGCAGTGTGTCTGCCGTAGTGGCTGTGACACAAGGTGCAACCATGATTGAAAAGCATTTTATTATCGACCGTAGTATTGGCGGCCCCGATGCCTCATTCTCAATGAACGAGCAGGAGTTTGCCCAAATGGTGAAAGATATACGCATGGCCGAAGCGGCTATCGGCTCAGTATCGTATGAACTTACTGATAAGATGAAGTCGGGAAGGGAGTTCTCCCGTTCGCTCTATGTAGCCGAGGATATGAAAGCCGGAGAAGTGATTACAGAGCAGAACGTTCGCTCCGTTCGTCCGGGCTTCGGTTTGCACCCTAAGTATCTGAAAGATATATTGGGAAAGAAAGTAAATCAGGATTTGGAGAAAGGAACGAGATTTGCATGGGAGTTCGTGAATAGTTAGAGGTCATCAAAAAAGAGAATATTGTTACTGCAATTCTTAAAAATAAAACTATCTTTGCGGTAGTCTAAACACTAAAAACATAGTCTATATGAATCGCAAGGAATTGGTGAAGCGTCTGAAATATATGATAAAGAGTGTTGCTCCCAACTCTCAGACTATTCTTTATGGTTCTGAGGCACGTGGAGAGGCAAAACAGAATAGTGACATTGATATTCTGATTTTAGTGGATAAAGATACAGTTTCTCCTATGGAGGAGGATGTCATTACTGCTCCAATATATGATTTGGAAATAGAAACAGGTACTATTATTAGCCCGATTGTGATGACTCGTAAAGCTTGGGAGGCAGCAAAGAGAAAGACTGTATTTTATTATAATGTAATGAAAGATGGTGTGTTGCTGTGATGGAAGAGGATATAAAGCGTGATATTGTCAATTATAGGCGTCAAAAGGCATGTGACTTGATGCATGATGTTGATGTCTTGATAGATAATGAACTATGGAATTCTGCTGTAAATAGGATGTATTACGCTTGTTTTCATATGGTTTCAGCATTGTTGATTTTGCATGGAATTGAAGTGAAAAGTCACATGGGAGTTCGACAAGCTTTTGGACTTCATTTTGTAAAGACGAATTTGTTGTCGTCTGAATGCGGGCGTATCTTTTCTAAAATTTACGATAAAAGGCAGTCAAGTGATTATGATGATTTCAAAGAGTTTACCAAAGATGAAATTGATAATTTGTATCCTCAGATTTCATTCTTGATAAGTGAAGTTGATAGATTGATTACAGAAAAATAGATTTCCTTCTTCCCCTCTTTTTTTAGTATCTTTCATCCCCCTTCGTTAGGAAAATACGAACAGATTTTGTTCCTTTGCAAGTAAACAATGCCCCTACGGAACGAATGACAAATATCACCCCGTTGCTTTACCAAAGCGGGTATGTGACGATAAAGAATTATTCTCCGCTTACACATCTTTATACGCTGGATATCCCCAATAAAGAAGTGCGCATGGGGTTGATGAATTTGGATATAGAATAAAAAAGGGAGCCTTTTACAGCCCCCTATACTCCCTTTCCGCATCGAAGCACGGACAAGCTTTCACCGGATTCAAGTCGTGATGCCCAATAATCAGTGCCCGTGGAAAGATGCGTTTCAACTCGCGTAGCAGTGCCAGCAACGAAGCCTTCTGCTCCAAAGTGCGGGTATCAGCAGGACAGCCTTCGGCATCCAACCCTCCTTCGTAACAGATGCCGATGGAGTGGCGGTTGTGATTGAGGCAATGCGCACCTATTTTTTCCAACGGGCGGCCGCGGTGTATTTCGCCGTTGCGGGTCAGATAGAAATGATAGCCGATGTCACGGAAGCCGCGGTGGTGGATGTGGTCGCGGCGGCAATCCTCAAAGCCCAGGGCCACGCCTTGAGGCGTGGCTGAGCAATGAACAATGAGCAGGGTAATCGTACGCATGGCTATTTGCAAGCGCCCAGACCTAAAGCTCCCGCTATGGCGGTAGCTACGGTGATGATTACTTTGAGGACAATGCCCCACACGGATTTTGACTTTTTGTCTTCACTCATGATGATTGGTAATTGATAATTAGTAATTTGTAATTATTCTCATCCTAACGGATTCTCGCCTTGATCACCGTCACTTCCTCCGGAACCGCCGTCGGAACCACTGCCATCGGGAGCTTTTCCGCCTACGGTGTACAGGGAAGATTCCTTCAGCTGTCCATCCAGGTTGATTTGGGCATTACTCAGTTCGCCGGTGGCACGGGCGCGGAGCTTCAGCCCCTTCACGTTGTTGGCCAGCGAGAAGTCGGCAGCGGATTGCGCCCCTTTCTTGCTGACGATTCCTACGGAGAAGATGGCAAGGTCATCCAGTTTCACGTTCTTGCCGTCCAGAATCAATTCTTTGGTGCAGGAAACCATGTCTGCCAGTACCCCCTTGATGACACCACTCGAATAGGGGGTGTTGTGATTGGACATGTGCTTGGCCAGCTTTTCGATGTCGAAGGTTTCTTCGATTACGGGGCGTGCATACCAGAGGCCTTTCAGCGGGCTATCTTCGCCCGTCACTTGATACTTTTTGTAACGAATCATACAATTAAAATTTAGAAGTTAAAGGATAAAAACATTTGCTGTGTTGAACTCAACGATGCAAAGATAAGGCTGTGGATACGGGCGTTTGCCGGTTTTTGCAGGTTCTCGTCTGTTTGGGTCTGTTTTAGTCGGTTATTTACGCTTGTAAGTTTGATAATGTCATGATTTATAGTTACTTTTGATGAAATATAAATCGTAACTGTCAACTATGGATTCTTTTGTCATACGTACATACGGGCGTACTGAATTGGCCCAAATCTATTGTCCCAATCTTTGTCCGGAGGCTGCCTTCCGCAAACTGAAACACAGGATAGACCTTTGTCCCGATTTGCGTGACGGACTTTCCGCCTTGGGCGGTTCTTCCCGTTCCCGCTCTTATACGCCTGCCCAGGTGCGGCTGATAGTGGCTGCACTGGGAGAGCCTTAAACTTGAGGTTGGGCGGCGTAAAGGTCAGGTTGGGAAGCGTAAACCTGAGGTTGGTACACTTGGTACAGAGGTTCATCCATCCTTTCGCCTCACACACATACGCGTGCGTGAAGCGAAGTGAATGTCAGACTTTGGGTTTCCGGTAGTTTCCCTTGCCATCCACATTTTCCACCAGCCCGTGTTTCTGCATACGTTTGAGCCAGGTGGAGGCGGTTTCCGATTTGATGCCCATCTCTCCGGCTTTCTGCAGGAAAGAGGCCCGTGTGAATTCTTCTTCCATGCTGTCTACCAGCGCATCCCGGTCGGCATTGCCGCGGCTTGCCACTTCGGTGTTGGGCAGGAAGGAGAGGATATGGGTGGTATGCCGGTACAGGCTTTCGGCCAGTGAGAGTACGGCATGGAAGTCATCGGAAGCAATGAGGAGATCCCATCGGCTGACAATGTGGTCTTTCAGATTGTCTGTGGCTGTGTGAGGGTCGGGCGACACGTAAGGCGAGGCGGTGATTTCCCCTTGTTCCATTGCGCGGAGCATGGCCACCACTTCCATGATGCGGCAGATGTTGATGGCTAGACGTGCCACGCTGCTTGACATCTCGTTTCCGTTGGTCAGTCCGGAGCGTACGAAAAGCCGGGAGAAGAGCCGGTTGAATTCATCTTTCTGTCCGTCTGTAAGGTGAAGGGTGAATATTCCGTTCATGACAATGTTTTTCAGTTTGTCCTTCCATTCCATGCCCAGAGCCTTGAAGGTATCTTCAAGATCGCTGTCATTGCGGTCGAACTGGTTTTGCCAATGATGTATGGCAGGCATGTAGTAGAATACTTGGCGGGAAAAGAGCCCGTTCTCAGCAGTGGGAATCAGGGGTTTCACTTGTGAGGGGGTGCCTGACAGAAGTACGGAAAGATAAGTTTTCTTTACCTCTCGGTATTCGTGGTCAGTGCGGCGGTTGTAGGACAGTCGGTCGTGGTCGAAGGCTTTGCGCATGGTGTCGCTCCAGTGTCCGTATTCCGAACCGATGGCGGTGGAGATGGTGTCGGCTTCGCTTTCGCATATCAGTCCGGTACCGTCGGAGTCCATCAGGTTTTGCAGGATGCCGGTTCCGGTGTTGTTGCCCGAGATGAGGAACATCTTGTTGAGAGGCATTACGGGAGTCTCCGTTTTTCCGCGTTCCTTGCCCAGTGTGTCGTATTTTGCTTTTTCGCGGCGGTAACATGCCATACTTTCGTCTACCTGCTCACGTATTTCATCGTGAATGGGTTCGGCAAGCAGGCGTACCAAGGAGAGCACTCCTTTGCCGGATGCAGGTAGGGCTACTACAAAGGTTTGCAGGCAGGGGGACATCATTTTTCCTCCGTAGGAACATCGGACGTGTTTTCCCATACTGGCACCCAATACGGTGATGGCACCCAGTAGCAGTACATCGTATTGGGCGAGGGAGGTTCCGCAGCTCATGATGCGATTCAGGGGATAAGGCCAGTGGAGGTGTTCGTCGAAAGTGGGTAATGGAGACAGTGGTTCAATGCCCGATGCGGACTCTTCCTCGCGTGCGCGTGTGTGTGAGGTAGAAGAGAGGGGTGAACTTTGTGTACCAAGTGTACCAATGGCGGGTGCGGCTTCATGCTGAATTTTCACGCCGCAAAGCTCGGCCAGATGAAAGGCGGTTCCCAGATGCACGTCGTTACGGCCGGTCTTCAGGGCATTGCTGAAGAGCTTGTCGGCTGCCCGTCGGTCGTACTTGGACGACAGGCTGCACAGACTTAAAAAATCATGCCGTCCTGCTTCTCCGCAGTCGGTGGCAATGGCAAATGCCAGTTGTATATATTCTTGATAGGTTGGAGCAATGTCTGCTCCTGCATTTCTGACTGCTTCGGCCAGAAGGTGCAATGAAGATAGTGGTTCCATCGGATTTGGTAATTTATAATTAGTAATTTGTAGTCGGTGATTTGCAATGACTCATCATTCGAAGTTCACAACTTTTCTGAGCAGTGCTTTCGGGTCATGGCAGAGGAAACAGGCGCGTACGAGGTCTTTCCCCGAAGTGTCCACTCCTTTTCCGGGTTGTGTGTTTTCGGTGTCATACATGCAGTGGACGTAGTTCATGGCCCATTGTATTCCTTCTGCAGGATTCTGTCCGTGAAGACAGGGAACAAACGCTTTTACGCCCCGTCCGGTGGGGCTGATGAACACCAGCGCAGGGCATAGATAGGGGTCATCAAACAGTTGTTGCCGTAAGTTTTCCGTTTCTTCTGCGGATTCAAGGTGGTCGATATCGACTACAACCAGGCCGGAGGATTCCGTGAGGCAGTCGCTCCGTCGTCGGGTGAATACGCCGCAGGGGGTGACGTAGGGCAGTGTTTGCTGCTTTAGGTATCGGCAGGCGGTTTCGTCGCCTCGCAGTGCGGCGTTTCTTACAGCAAGTGTCAGTGTGGCAAGGTGTTCATTGGAGGTGATTAGTTTGTACACTTCCTCGAGATTCATAGTCCGCAGTGGAGTCAGCGTGGCGCTTTTTACGTTTTTTCCGGTTGCCGCATCTTTTACGGGTGAGATGGGCGGCATGAATAGCGACATTTTAAGAGTGTTTTTCATCGTATGTTTTTTAAAATTATTGTGCAAAGTTAGGTAACTTATTTCACCCAATCTTTTCCGTATACGGAAAAGATTTTAAGCTGGCTAAAGTATAAATAACAATCTATAACATTATAGAAACTATTATACAATTCACATAACCGAAAATTGACATGAATGAAAACTGTATGCACTCTTCATTGGGTGCTTTTATCGAAACTTTACGTAAAATGAGAAAGATTACTATCGCGGAACTTGCTTTGGAAGCTCATATCAGTACAAAAACGTATATCCATATAAAAAAGGGCTCGATGCAAGACTAAGCGCCTACTTATCGCTGATTTTCTACTATTTCAGGGATTTGGAGGATGAGGAAATCAGGCGGGTGATTAATGGGTGGCTGGATGAATGGTTTAAGGTGAGAAAGAAGGAATAAGAGAAGGTGCCTTGCTCTCAGTCACTTTTATATAAATTATATGATAAAGTCAATTATTCAGTAAGCAGTCAAAAAATGGCTATTGATTGCAACCTCTATCTTCGCTGCGAACA
>NZ_QTLN01000012.1:0-133614 GCF_003602735.1 Bacteroides sp. AF39-16AC
AAACGAACAAAGCCTCCGTATCCTTATCAGACACGGAGGCTTCTTCTGAAAACGGCGACTACCTACTCTCCCACTGTTACGCAGTACCATCGGCGTGACCGGGCTTAACTTCTCTGTTCGGAATGGGAAGAGGTGGAACCCCGGTGCTGTAGTCACCTGAATAAGGCAGACATGATGAGAAAAAAGTAAAGTGTCCATATATTGCTGAACGTATATACCTCCATACACGGAAGGCAAAAAGTGGACGGGCAATTAGTAATGCTCGGCTATGACATCGCTGCCTGTACACCTGCATCCTATCGACGTTGTAGTCTACAACGACCCTGAGAAATCTAATCTTGTGGCTGGCTTCGTACTTAGATGCTTTCAGCACTTATCCAATCCCGACTTAGATACCCGGCAATGCACCTGGCGGCACAACCGGTAAACCAGAGGTCAGTCCAACACGGTCCTCTCGTACTAGTGTCAGAGCCACGCAAATTTCATGCGCCCACGATAGATAGAGACCGAACTGTCTCACGACGTTCTGAACCCAGCTCGCGTGCCACTTTAATGGGCGAACAGCCCAACCCTTGGGACCTTCTCCAGCCCCAGGATGTGACGAGCCGACATCGAGGTGCCAAACCCCTCCGTCGATATGAGCTCTTGGGAGGGATCAGCCTGTTATCCCCGGAGTACCTTTTATCCTTTGAGCGATGTCCTTTCCATACAGAAACACCGGATCACTATGCTCTAGTTTCCTACCTGATCGACTTGTAAGTCTCCCAGTCAAGCGCCCTTATGCCATTACACTCTGCCGACGGTTACCAATCGTCGTGAGGGCACCTTTAGAAGCCTCCGTTACACTTTTGGAGGCGACCACCCCAGTCAAACTACCCACCAAACAGTGTCCCCGCAACAACGGGTTAGAACTCAAATAATCAAAGGGCCGTATTTCAACAGCGGCTCCACGGACACTGGCGTGCCCGCTTCGAAGCCTCCGGCCTATCCTACACATCAATTACCCAAATTCAATGTTAAGCTATAGTAAAGGTTCACGGGGTCTTTTCGTCCCATCGCGGGTAATCGGCATCTTCACCGATACTACAATTTCACTGAGCTCACGGTTGAGACAGCGTCCAGATCATTACACCATTCGTGCAGGTCGGAACTTACCCGACAAGGAATTTCGCTACCTTAGGACCGTTATAGTTACGGCCGCCGTTTACTGGGGCTTCAATTCAATGCTTCTCTTGCGATGACATCTCCTCTTAACCTTCCAGCACCGGGCAGGTGTCAGGCTGTATACTTCATCTTTCAATTTTGCACAGCCCTGTGTTTTTGTTAAACAGTTGCCTGGACCTATTCTCTGCGCCTCGCCGTAAAGCGAGGACCCTTTATCCCGAAGTTACAGGGTCAGTTTGCCTAGTTCCTTAACCGTGAATCACTCAAGCGCCTTAGTATATTCAACCCGACTACGTGTGTCCGTTTGCGGTACGGGTACCTGCAGGATTAAGTTTAGCGGATTTTCTTGGAAGTATGATTACACGCACTATTGGATTGTTCTAAGAACGCTCCATACTGTCAGGTTCGACTCTTGCTCCGGATTTGCCTGGAACAATCAGCATCTACACCCTTCAACGGACTATTCCGTCAGTCCGCGGCGCTGTCACGACTCCGTCTCCACGTCACTCCCACAGGTAGTACCGGAATATTAACCGGTTCTGCCATCGGCCTCGCCGTTCGGCTGAGCCTTAGGACCCGACTTACCCTGATCCGATTAGCGTTGATCAGGAAACCTTAGTCTTTCGGCGAGGGGGTTTCCCACCCCCTTTATCGTTACTTATACCTACATTTGCTTTTCCACACGCTCCAGCAAAGCTCGCGCTTCACCTTCGACGCAGAGTGGAATGCTCCCCTACCGATGATTTCTCATCCCAAAGCTTCGGTAGAATACTTATGCCCGATTATTATCCACGCCAAACTCCTCGACTAGTGAGCTGTTACGCACTCTTTAAATGAATGGCTGCTTCCAAGCCAACATCCTAGCTGTCTTAGCAATCTGACTTCGTTAGTTCAACTTAGTATTCATTTCGGGACCTTAGCTGTTGGTCCGGATTGTTCTCCTTTAGGACATGGACCTTAGCACCCATGCCCTCACTCCTGACATAGAACTGACACGCATTCGGAGTTTGTCAAGACTTGATAGGCGGTGAAGCCCTCGCATCTTATCAGTCGCTCTACCTCATGCCAGTATAAGTCAAGGCTGCACCTAAATGCATTTCGGGGAGTACGAGCTATCTCCAAGTTTGATTAGCCTTTCACCCCCACCCTCAGGTCATCCAGAAGCTTTTCAACGCTTATTGGTTCGGTCCTCCAGATGGTGTTACCCATCCTTCAACCTGCCCAAGGGTAGATCACTTGGTTTCGCGTCTACTCCTTCCGACTATACGCCCTGTTCAGACTCGCTTTCGCTTCGGCTGCAGATCTGAAATCCTTAACCTCGCCGGAAAAAGTAACTCGTAGGTTCATTATGCAAAAGGCACGCCGTCACACCAGAAGGTGCTCCGACCGCTTGTAGGCACATGGTTTCAGGAACTATTTCACTCTTCTGTTCGAAGTGCTTTTCACCTTTCCTTCACAGTACTGGTTCACTATCGGTCTCTCGGGAGTATTTAGCCTTACCGGATGGTCCCGGCAGATTCACGCAGAATTCCTCGTGCTCCGCGCTACTCAGGATACCACTAGGCTTCGCTTGGCTTCGCATACGCAGCTGTCATGCTCTATGGCTGTACTTTCCAGAACATTCTGCTCACCAACTTTCTTGCCACGACGTGGTCCTACAACCCCACACATGCCGTAACATGGGTGGTTTGGGCTGTTCCCCGTTCGCTCGCCACTACTGGGGGAATCATTGTTTATTTTCTTTTCCTGCAGGTACTAAGATGTTTCAGTTCCCTGCGTTAGCCTTCCACATTGTGGAATGGTACCTCTTCAAGGTACCGGGTTGTCCCATTCGGAAATCCGCGGATCAAAGGTCATTTGCACCTACCCGCAGCTTATCGCAGCTTATCACGTCCTTCATCGCCTCCGAGAGCCAAGGCATCCGCCATGTGCCCTTACTTACTTTTTGTCTTACCGATCACGTATGGTCGATATATACTTTCAGCTTTTAACTTTACTTTTTTTGGTCACATCATGTCAAAGAACGGTGTTTCAATTATAAAACAATAATCAAAACGGAGTGGAGAATAACGGATTCGAACCGTTGACCCCCTGCGTGCAAAGCAGGTGCTCTAGCCAGCTGAGCTAATCCCCCTTCTTATAAGTGGAAAACGGAAAGTGGAAAGTGGAAAATCCGGAGAGTTCCCGATTTTCAGTTTTCAATTTTCAGCTTTCAACTTTGAAGTAGTCCCAGGCAGAGTTGAACTGCCGACCTCTACATTATCAGTGTAGCGCTCTAACCAACTGAGCTATAGGACTGTCAGTCAAACCCTCGCCTTACGGCTCGGCTTCTACTTTTCTCGTATATTTTAATAAACAAGTACGCGCAGTACAAGAGGTTCTTATGGAAGCATAACTTCAAGAACCAACGATCGAGTCGAGACGTCACTCCAGAAAGGAGGTGTTCCAGCCGCACCTTCCGGTACGGCTACCTTGTTACGACTTAGCCCCAATCACCAGTTTTACCCTAGGGCGCTCCTTGCGGTTACGCACTTCAGGTACCCCCGGCTTTCATGGCTTGACGGGCGGTGTGTACAAGGCCCGGGAACGTATTCACCGCGCCGTGGCTGATGCGCGATTACTAGCGAATCCAGCTTCATGGAGTCGGGTTGCAGACTCCAATCCGAACTGAGAGAGGCTTTAGGGATTAGCATCACGTCGCCGTGTAGCTGCCTTCTGTACCCCCCATTGTAACACGTGTGTAGCCCCGGACGTAAGGGCCGTGCTGATTTGACGTCATCCCTACCTTCCTCACATCTTACGACGGCAGTCTCGACAGAGTCCCCAGCATAACCTGATGGTAACTATCGATAAGGGTTGCGCTCGTTATGGCACTTAAGCCGACACCTCACGGCACGAGCTGACGACAACCATGCAGCACCTTCACAACTGCCTTGCGGCTGACATGTCTCCACATCATTCAGTTGCAATTCAAGCCCGGGTAAGGTTCCTCGCGTATCATCGAATTAAACCACATGTTCCTCCGCTTGTGCGGGCCCCCGTCAATTCCTTTGAGTTTCACCGTTGCCGGCGTACTCCCCAGGTGGAATACTTAACGCTTTCGCTTGGCCGCTTACTGTATATCGCAAACAGCGAGTATTCATCGTTTACTGTGTGGACTACCAGGGTATCTAATCCTGTTTGATACCCACACTTTCGAGCATCAGCGTCAGTTACAGTCCAGCAGGCTGCCTTCGCAATCGGAGTTCTTCGTGATATCTAAGCATTTCACCGCTACACCACGAATTCCGCCTGCCTCTACTGTACTCAAGACACCCAGTATCAACTGCAATTTTACGGTTGAGCCGCAAACTTTCACAACTGACTTAAGCGTCCGCCTACGCTCCCTTTAAACCCAATAAATCCGGATAACGCTCGGATCCTCCGTATTACCGCGGCTGCTGGCACGGAGTTAGCCGATCCTTATTCATACGGTACATACAAAAAGGCACACGTGCCTCACTTTATTCCCGTATAAAAGAAGTTTACAACCCATAGGGCAGTCATCCTTCACGCTACTTGGCTGGTTCAGACTCTCGTCCATTGACCAATATTCCTCACTGCTGCCTCCCGTAGGAGTTTGGACCGTGTCTCAGTTCCAATGTGGGGGACCTTCCTCTCAGAACCCCTATCCATCGAAGGCTTGGTGGGCCGTTACCCCGCCAACAACCTAATGGAACGCATCCCCATCGATGACCGAAATTCTTTAATAGTTCCACCATGCGGAAGAACTATGCCATCGGGTATTAATCTTTCTTTCGAAAGGCTATCCCCGAGTCATCGGCAGGTTGGATACGTGTTACTCACCCGTGCGCCGGTCGCCATCAAACTTAGCAAGCTAAGTTCATGCTGCCCCTCGACTTGCATGTGTTAAGCCTGTAGCTAGCGTTCATCCTGAGCCAGGATCAAACTCTTCATTGTAAAAGTATCTTGACTGCGCATATTAAAAATTAAAGTGCGACAGCTTAATTATCTGTTCAGGACGCTCGAATTCAAAAAGTTTATCTTTACCTATTTATATAAAACAGGTATTGACGGTTCTTTTGTTTTACCCAGGTACGACGCGCCTTAATCATTAGTTTCCAATTATTAATTTGCGAAGCACCTGCTCTTGTACTACTTGTATTGTTTATGTAAATCTGTTCAAAGATCGCTCGTTTCACGATTGCTGTTCTTTTCAGAAAGCGGATGCAAAGGTAAGAACTTTAAAGCATATCTTCCAAATATTTTCGGAAGTTTTTTTTATTTTTTCTCTTTTCTGTATTTTCAAATCCTTTAAACAAGGATAAGAAAAGCAAAACAAGAAAAGTTCTTTTTCTTTGCGAGTCGGACTGCAAAAATAAGGAGAATTATTAATAAGTTCCAAATGTTTTTCGAAAAATATTTTTATCTCTTTTTATTTCTCTGTGTCACCTTCCACACTTCTGTTTCAGTATTTCAATCTTACCACTTTCCTTCTCTTGGAAAGCGGGTGCAAAGGTATAGGATTTAACAATACAAGCCAAACATATCTATCATTTTTTTTAATAAAAATGAAACTTTTTTGTAACTTACTGATTCATAAATGCATTTCGCATGAACAATTTTGAAGAAAGGAAAAAGAGAGAAAATAACTATACATTATATATATACGTGCGCGCGAAGAGCACGAAGAAAGAGAATAAAAACATTTTATAAGCATGCCGGATTGGGTGGTGGCGGTTCTGTCAGTATAGTCGCCGCATCAAAGCAGGGACATTGTTTCACCCACTCTTCCGGCTCTATCTCCCCGTTATGGTTCAGGTCGGGGCTCAGGTCGCGGTGACCGCAAAGCCGGGAACCGGGATAATCCTTCAGCAGCAGCAACACAAGCACACGCAGGGAGTGCTTTTGAAAAAGGGTGCGTGTATCGGCAGGGCGACCGCACTCGTCAAGACCGCCTTCGTAGCAGACACCGATGCTACCTGCATTCCAACCCCGGACATGGGCACCAGGCAGGGACAAGGGACGCAGGGACTTGATGTCACCGTTCTTGCGGATATAAAAATGATAACCTGCGCCGGAGAAGCCCCGGCGCAGGTGGTCTGTCGTCAAGTCGTGCTCCGTATAGCAGCGGTCGCAGCGGGTGGCGGAACAATGGACGACGATAAGATTGATGAATCTCATGAGAATTAAAAATTAGAAATTAAAAATTAAAAGTGAAGGAAACCCGCTACACTGTCATGGCATGGGCGCTCAGGGCACCAATAAGCGCGGAGGCTACAGCGATTATCACTTTCAGAATCTTATCCCAAACAGATGATTTTGTACTCATAAAATTAAGGATTAATGGTTAAGAATTAATGGTTAAGGATTAGTGATTAAGGATTAAGGGCTAATGATTAATGGTTAATCATTAGGGATTGATTAGCGATAAGCGATTTGCTTGTGTTCATTAACCATTAATCACTAACCCTTAATCATTCCTTCTTTATCCCAGCGGATTTTCGCCCTGGTCGCCGTCGTCGCCGGAGCCGCCTCCGGAACCACCGCCTTGATTGCCGCCGCCGGAGCCGCCCTCCTCGGGCTTGTCGAGCACAAAGCCCACATTCGCCGGGCTGCGGGTCACGGCGGTACTGCCGTTCACCAGCTTCAGCTCCTTGTCGGGGATAAAGCGGATATTCACCTTCGAGATATTGCGCACCGTACATTTGTCCGAGGCCTCCATGCCGGGACAGCGGAACGTCATGTGGAAAGTGCCCAGCTGGTTCAGCTTCACCTTGTCGCCGTTGGCAAGGTTGCCTTGAATCTCCTCCACCAGGGCTTCGATGACGTGCTTCACGTCGCCCTTCGTCATGGCACAGTTTTTCTGAATGGAGGCGGCAAGGACATCGATGTCCACGGTGCCGCAGGTCTTGGGTTTCTGACGGAGATAGTACAACATGGGCGAAGCCGGGTTGCTTACGATTTTACGGCGCTGGAAGCGCTCTACAATTACATCCATAAATTTGAAAAGTTAAGGTTTAAGTTAAGAAAAATGAGTTATAAGAGAGAAGTGGGTAAGGGAAGGGATAGGGCGCCCGAATCAATGATTATTCCTTTTCTTAAGCACATTACAAAGATACAACATTAAGAAGCGGAAGTCAAGTGTTTTGCCATTTTTTTTACTACAAAAAACACGGAGACACAGAGTTTTTCAAGCAATAAGAAAAATCTCCGTGTCTTTGTGTCTCTGTATTCTATAAATTTCCATCCATCACTTTGCATTCCTCGTCAGCCACTCCAATGGTGGTATGTAGTCCACCAGTTTTGTCATGCTTTGGTTATGATGGAAATAGACTTCACCGGTTTTGCCATTACGGTGCTTGGCTATGATGACGATACCCAGGCCATCGGTGGGATAAGTACTCTTCTTATCGACGGTCTTGCCGTAGAGGGCAGGGCGGCAAAGCAGCATTACCATATCCGCATCCTGCTCTATGGCGCCGCTCTCGCGCAGGTTGCTCAGGGTGGGGCGATGGTCTATGCTACCGTCGCTCGCCCGGTTCAGCTGGCTCAGCAGCAGTACGGGGATATCCAGCTCCTTGGCCAGCAGCTTTGCCTTGCGGCTTGCCTGCGCCACTTCCTGCTCGCGGTTACGGTTTTTCTGGTCACTCCTCATGTCACATAGTTGCAGATAGTCCACAATCACCATGTCACAGCGATTCTTGCTCTTCAGCAGGCGGGCGGAAGAACGCACGCGGTCCATGCTCGTCATCGGATGGTCGTCTATCAGTATGGGCAACCGCGACAACTCGGCAGACGCCTCATGCACCTGCCTCACCTCGCCAGGTGTGAGCTGGCCGCTACGCAGGTGTTGCGGGTCTACCCCCTCCGTAGCTGCAAGCAGCCAGCGGTCGCCCAGGCGCTCGCCTTGCATTTCGAGGCTGAAGACTACCACATGACGCCCCGCCATGGCAGCGGCACGGGCCAGGTGGAGGGCAAAGGCCGTCTTCCCCACCGACGGACGGGCAGCAAGGATGTTCAAGTCGCCGCGCTGCCAGCCCGCCGTAACCTGGTCCAGAGCGTCAAAACCCGTAGGGATACCCGTAATGCCGTTGCATCCGTGCTCCATACGCTGCTCCACCTCGGCCAGCGTGTCGTCCATCAGCCGGTCTATGGAGCGAAGGTGGTCGGCTACGCCGCTCTCGTCCTCCAGCCCCTCCAGCAGTCGATGGGCTTCCACCAGGATGTCGTCAATATCCATCGACTCGTCGGCACTGAACGCCAGCAGTTGCTGGAATCCCGTACGCATGATACGCCGCGTGTGCAATTGCCTAAGGATGAGCGCATGATACTCCAGATGAGCACTGGAGCTGACCTTCGAGCTGATGCGTAACAGTTCGTAAGGCCCGCCCACGGCATCGAGTTTGCCACGGGCTGCCAGTTCGTTCTTCAGCGTGATGGTATCTATGGACTTCGCGCTGCGATACATCGATTGCAGGGCGGCAAAAATTTCCAGATTCTTCTCCTCGTAGAACATCTCGGGACGAAGTTTGTCCACCACCAGAGGCATGGCAGCGCGCTCTATCATGCAGGCACCGATGACAGCTTCTTCGAGGTCACTGTCGTGGGAAAAAGTAGTTTCAGTCATCATATTCATTTTCAAAAGATTTGTCCGCCAGATAGGTGGCGGCTTGTTTACAATATTTTTGGTTGTTCAGATGGTCGTAATATTCGTCGATGTTGTCCAGTGCCCGCTGTTTCTCGCCTGCCGTCAATTTTTTCCATTCGCGACGGGCCCGGCCGATGTTTACCTTGGGATGCTCGGTGATGTCATGAAACTTTTCCCAGAAGATGCAGAAGTCCTCTCCCACCCCAGCCACCGGCGCTGCCTTCTTCTTCCGCGGGGCTGCTTTAGGACGGGCATTGCCAGTAAGGAAATCATAATCGGGGATACGGATGTGCATCACGTAGGGGTTGGCCACCCGCTCCACGATGCCGGCGTCGAACATCTTGTTGAAGAAGTAGCGCGTACGGTTGCGGGGCCACCCCAATATCTCCATCCAGCGGGCCAGGGAAAGTACGGACTCGCCACGTACACAGTCGAAAAGGTGTCCCCTGACGTTGCAGGTCACCGTGCTGTAGTTGACGTGTGTCAGCACAAAGACAAAGGCTTCGAAGGCATCGGCGGCTTTCTCTCCGGTTTTCATATTCATTTGTTCCTCAAACAAGGCTTTGGGGAAGAGGAGATAGCCTTTCTTCAGCATCTCCGTTGTCATGGGGCTCATTTCTTTTTCCATTTTTGTCTATTCTTAATTCGATAATGCGACAAAGGTAAGGGACCAGCCAGGGGGATACAAATAAGCAGTTAGAATCGGCTAAAAATTAATGAAATACATAAGGTGGCGAGAGAGGGGTTCACCTCATCCTCCACCACCCTATATAATAATATACTAAAATAATCAGAATGTATTAGAAATACATTCTCTATTTCGCATATTTTTTAGAGACCAGAAGATACGGATTTTTCACGGTCATATCCTTCACGTGGTCGGGCATCCCCCAGTAGCTCAGGAGAATGCCTATCTGTACGGGGGTGAGGTGGGCAGTCCTGGCGGTATAGCCCTGGTCCGTCAGATCCTTCAGCAGGCAAGCGTGTTCCGCAATGGAACGGCGCAGGGCCTTTACGGCCGAGCAGGCATACGCGTAGTTTGGGTAATAGGCCACTGCCACATCTGCAATGCGATGGCATCCCTCGAGCAGCCATTCAAAACTTTGTTCTTTTATCATTTTGCATATATTTATTAATAAAACATGTTGCAAAGTTAGAATGGGAGGGAAAACTGGGAAAGTTCGAGTGGCAATAAGAAAACTTGCTCAAGAAAAATGAATGTGTCAAAACGGTTGATGACACACCCTCACTGTCTTATTGATAAAAGCAACACTTTCATACTATAATAGGGAAGCACACATTTTGCGTATTTCATGTAACTTATCGGTCAGCGATTTTTCTTTAAGAGAGACAGCCATATTATATCTCGCCTGCCTATTAACGAGGAGTTCCGCACTAATCCCTAAGGCTGCTTCTACCATAAGAGCGAAGTCACTGGTTACGTCTCCCTCTCCCTCTTGAAGTACCCCAGCACCGTGGCCGGTGTGAGACAGCAGCGTTCTACGCTTTTCAGGCGGCTCTGAAAAGTATATCGGGAGCATAGCACAAGGCAGAACCAAGTATAGTTCAAGCTACGGTGCAAGCGGTGCTGAAGGTGGTCGAAAAAACGGGAAACACGGGCAAAGAAGCTAGCGATACGCTCGCGGGGAACAAAACGGGAAGGCTGTACGGCAGCATTACGGGAGCGCTTGGCGGTACGTTCCATCTGTGCAAGGGTATACTCCAGTTGCTCGATGTCATTGCGGGTGTTCTCCATGGTTTGTTCCAATTTCTCGCGTCGTGCCTGCTGCTTGGTATATCGTTCTTTTCTGTCAGCGATTCGGTTTTTGAGGTCTTCTGCGGTGAGGTTTATTCCTTTGTTCTGGATTGATTTCATTATAAACGTCTGTTTTATAGTTGTTTGTCTGTATATAAGTTCACGAAAACACATCATCCGTCTGCACCGAATGCATAATGCATAAAGGGCAAACGGATGATATATCAGGAGCAAATGTACGATGAATATTGCAGATAAAGTTCTTAATGACCATTAAGTCTTGTTATAAAACATGATATTATCTACTGCAAATTTGGAGATTATCAGAAAACACGTACCTTTGCAATGTGTTTTTCATAGTATTAGATTTAAGGTTAACAAAAGATTGGCTGTCTGGGATAGATAGCCTTTTTTTTGAGCATATATCAACTGAAAACGACAAGCGTCGATCAATCACAGCAAGCACATGACTATTCTGAAACCGGACGAATTGTAAATCCCCAAAAACGTTCAAAATCAATCAAATCAGCGGCTTCTTTTTCCACTACTTCCAAGAAACAAAAATATTCTCCAGAAAGAATACTACCGCTCCAATAGCATCCGCGAATTCCATTTTTCTCTGCTTTTGCACCTCTACGATAACCTGCCGCCGGAAACACAAGGGTATTGGTGACAGAAGTACCCGGAAGGGTATAAGAACACTTACGTCCACTATTACCACTGTTAGAAAACCAGCTGTTTTCCAAATTCAGCATAGCAGTAATGTTTTTCAATTCCTTCTTGTACACCGGTAATCGCCAATTGCCTCCAAGCTGCACATGGCAGATATCATGCTCTGTACCACTTATATTACTGGATGTAACAGTGAACACATAATCAGCATCAGCCTTACTGGTCATCAGTCCCGAAGCATCCCCCCAGCCGAACACATTCCACTTGGTACCAATAGAGCAGGCGGAATAACCATTCGTAGCACTTTCAATGATACCTGTGGGAGCCACATAAGGAGAATCGACAGTACCTTCAACTGCCGTCTCTTCAGCCGTAGCTATATGAAAAGCAACAGTCGTAGTAGGAGTCTGACTAGATTCCTCTCCCGTTTTCGTAGCAATAAGATTACCGGTAGCCCAATAAATAGGAGTAGCGGAAGACTCTATACTACCGTCCTTATTTATGCCCATATAAAGGGCAACAATCCACTCGTTTTCATAAATACCGATAGAACTTTGCGGAGCATCGACTCTCGTTATGGGAGAAGAAGTGGGCAATATACTGCCACCGTCTTTGTCGGGAAGGACAAGTTCCTTACCGTTAAGCTCTTCTGCAGTCAGAGTATGGAAATATTTCACAACTTTGGGAATACAAAACCAGATGGGTTTGCCACTATACGCATTCAAATCAGTTAATATAACGGCCTTACCGTTGGCAATGGCAGTACCTCCCAAAGCTATCTGCCTGCCTGAAGCATCATCTTTCCAGGTACCGACCTCCAAAGGTAAATCGTTATAATCATAAGTAGACGCACTGATAGTCGTCTTGACCGTAATAGGAGTGAATTCTTCCATATCCGCTACAGCTGTATACATTTTACCGGCAGTAAGGATACATGAAGGTGAAACAATGGCTTTATAGTATTTTCCATCTACCTCGGCTGCAACCGTCAGATTGCTCAGAGTGCCAGGAAGGACATGCAAGTAGACTGTGGCAGACGGATGGTCATCCGAGGAAAGAGTAAAAGAACCACTCAGAGAAAGGGTGCCTTCTGTTTCTGTCGTATATGTAGGCACAAGGTCACCTCCATCACTCGAAGTATGTGTAATATCAACGTTCGCCCGACTGACTAAACCGGAGGAAGCAGCAAACATAACACTACTCACCGATGCGCCGGAAAGAGCCCGGGTAGTGGGAAGCCCCTCAATATCCATGTCCTTGACACTGGTAGAAGATTCCAACGGAAACAGTAAAGTCACCTTCAAAATAGAAGTAAGATGTGAAAAATTAAAGTTCAGCGTATGACTGTCTGCATTGTATGGACTCACAGCGGCCATGTAGACCTTATTTTCATCCGGAGCACCACCCTTCTGGCCCGTCATATCCAATGGGATGGACGTGGCAGCGAAAGCGCTACCTTCCGAAACATTCAGCGACGGATAGACACCATAGTAGGATATACCCTCCGCAGGAGTTATTTTACCCGTAAAGGTAGCCGTGTGGGCATCGGTAGCAAGCTCTGTCAGGGTAAACATAGAAGGGGGCAGTTTTTCCGTTCCGCCAAGTACGGAAAAAGTTTCGGCACCGGTATCCAAAGAGCGCCAGACTATCTTCAGTTTACCACCACTTGTGTCTTCATCGAATCCTAATCTAGTAGTGATACCATTACGAGGCATTTCCGCTCTGGCAGTTACTGTAATCTTACCTTCTCCGGGAGAAGGAGGAATCTCCACCGAAGCAGTATCATCACTGCATCCGGAAGCCCCCCAACTGAAAATTACGGCAAGGAGGTACATAAGAACTTTTTTCTTTTTCATACTAATTTATATTTAAAAAGGATATTATTCTTGTCAATAGATTCACCGTAATGGAAGGAGGCTAAAAATAACAGTGTTTTCATTCTGTTCTGCAACCAGTGTAATTACTTACCAAGTAACGGCAGGCAATATTCCGCACGAAAAGGGAAAGCGTTTCTAAAACGTGTCATTTAGGGTCAACAACGAAGTTCTCAAAAAAAATGGAGACAATAGTGAGGCTTTCTGCTTTCAAGACAAAGGAAGTAGAAATAAGGTGTTGTATGCCTAAGGATATAGAAATACCGAAATAGAGTATGTCGTTCAGAGTCTATTCTATTTTTTACTTGCCAGCTTGTTGTTTTTATAAAAATTGTTTGCCTTTTTAATGAAAATACACCATATTTGCAAAGAAATAGATGCCGTTACTTGGTAAGTAATTACACCGATAACACTTTGGATTATAAAGCACTACTTATCGTTTTATCCCTCCCTATCACATTTTATCACAGAAGAAATCAGCTTGCGGTTGACATCGTCCAGCCGCCCGTACTCGAAGGGTTTCAGATAGGTCTCCGTCACCCGCACGGAGGAGTGCCCCAGTGCTTGGCTGATAAGACCGACGAGCATACCGCGATGGAAGGCAAGCGTGGCCCAGGTATGCCGCGCCGTGTACGAGCTGACTTTGACGCCCGGAAGAAGCCGCCCGGCAAGCAAACACAAACTCCGGTTGAAACGCCGCAGAGCCTGCTGGTATAGGCGATAATCCCCTCCGTACCCACTGCGCCCTCCGGCATCGGTATGCAAGATAGGAAACAAATAGGCAGATGAGGGATTATCGTCCCGATACGCATAAATCAGGCGAAGTGCCTCACGGGGAATACGGAGTGTAATCTGGCGACCGGTCTTATGACGGCAGTATACCAGGCGACCGTCGCGGACATCGCACTTGCGCAGATGGGCCAGGTCGATGAAGGGCATGCCGCGAAGCAGGAACATCAGCAGGAAATAGGCCAGTACACGCTTCTGCGCCACGGTCAGCTCCGCATCCGAGTCCGCATCGTACAGACGCTGCATCTGGCGAGCCGTAAGCGCGCGCTTGGTGCAGGGAACCACCTTGGTATAAACTCCGTCGAAAAGCCGGGGATTGTGGCTGGTGCTGCCAGGGGGAGTCCAGCGATTGTAGACGGCACGAAGCGTGCGTAAGTAGGTGGAAACCGTGTGGAGGCTCAACTGGCGCCCCAAAAGCCATGTCTCGTACTCCTTTAGCCGTCCAGGTGTGAACACCACCGACATCAGAAGCTCTCCCCCATCCGAAAAACGGACAAAGGAATGGAGCGTACAAAGGTAGACGTGCACCGCCGGAAGCTTGCGCTCATCATTCAGTTCCTTGATTACCTGCATCATGTAGAGCGACAGTTCTGCCGAATCCACATCATTCCCGCTCCCACTCTCTTTCTCTTTTAATGTTGAAATCATAAGTGATTGTTTTAAGTCTGCACCCCGACATGGGGCACAAACTCAAAACTAAGGAATATCGATAAGGTTTGCTACAACGGAAGAAAGAAAATTCATTTTCATTCTTTTTACATTAACAATACAAAGCGTGAAAAAATAAACAGGTCTTTTAAACCATGTTATAAGTTGCGGCTTCTATACCCGATAATTTGGAATTCAATGAAAATACCGTATCTTTGCAATGTGTTTTTCATAGTATTAGATTTAAGGTTAACAAAAGATTGGCTGTCTGGGATAGATAGCCTTTTTTTATGCCCGCACCATTCGATTCATCCAATTAGTATCAATTCACTTTATACAACTTTTTAACCCACCAAAAGTGTTTTTAAACCCCAAAAGTTGTAGATTATAAATACTATGTTTATATTTGCAACATGAAAAAAGCGCTCGAGAAAATGTAGTATCTACAACTCGTCTGTGAAGTAGGTGGCGGTTGTGATATAGACAGCGTTCATAAGACAAACAAGCAAGCAATCTACAACAATAAAAATATGAAAGTTAGACTTATGACGAAAGTTAGTGCTGCAACCCTCATTTCAGCAATTGCCTGCAGCATATTCACGGGATGTACCGAAAAAGACCTATACAATCCCGAACGTGGAAAAACAGAACTAAAGCCGGAGAGCGAATACTTTGACTTTGCAACAACAGCCCAGGTAGCTTTTGACGTGAATTATGGAAAAATCGCAGGAGGTGCATTAATAGAGGTCTTTACAAAAGACCCCATCACCTATCAGACAAACAACCTCTACTCCATCAACGGCGAAGCGTTTTTTAAAATCTTTGCAGATGCAGACGGACGCTTCACCGGCAACGTAGAACTGCCCAAAGCGACAGAAAAGGTATATATCATCTCACAAAGCTGGGGAGCCCCCATGTATGTGGAAGCGGATGTGGAAAACGGCAAAGTGGTGGTAGATATGACCGAGGACAATGCCAACACTCGCTCAGCTGCCATGACACGTGCAAAATCCAACCTGACTATCGACCTAAAGGATAGGAAGGAACGGGTATACTCCATCGTTGGATGGGGACAATCTCACGGTGAGATTATTGATAATAATGACATTGTAACTACGGGAAATTTCAATGACGGAACTTTAAAGCAGTTACAACACACACTGTGGAAAGGTTATGACAGCAAACCCAGCAATCTGGACAACAGAGCTTTGGTGAGCGATACAAAGCATGTGAACACCACCATTGCCCAAGCATATATCAACAACCAGGGACAACACGTAACGATTACCGATGCAGAACTGTATCTGACCTTCCTGACCGAACGTGCCGGTTACCTGACTTCCATCGGCTATTATTACTACAAGACCAATGAAATTCCCAACAGCCCTGACAAGGTAGACAAATTCATTATCATTCCCAATGCATCCATTGCAGGAGACGACCCGTATACCGGATGGTCTGGAAGTGGTAACAAATATTCCCGATATGACGCTCCCATACAGAAGAATACAAAAATACAACTTCTGTATCAGGACGAAAACGGTAATGTCTCCACCAAATTCCCGGCAGGATATACCATAGGATATTTCATCATCCCCAATGGATATACCCCCAATAAAGGTATCGACTACTCTATAAATTATATATATTCCAATAAAGAATGGAACAAGATATATGCAGGCCAACAAGCTCGCTTTATCTCCCTCTCCACCAGCAACGGCACGGTAGTCTACGGAGTAGAAGATGGCGATGATACCAGCTACGAAGACATACTGTTCTGTATCGATGCCAACCCCAATGAAGCCATTCAAGACCCGGACCGTCCGGTCATAGACCCGGAAGAGCCTACGGTGACGAGCTCCGAAACAACCTACCGCACGTATGCCTACGAAGACATCTGGCCCAATGGCGGTGACTATGACTTGAACGACGTGATTATCGAACACAAACGGGCCATTTCATTCAACAGCAACAATTATGTGCTGAAGGTGGAAGACACCTTTGTACCCGTACAGCAAAGTGGTGCCGCCACATACTCCAACGCATTTGCCGTGCAATATGTGGCCAGCCAGCGAGGCAGCATAGAACTGCCTGCCGGAGCAGTCGATGAAACAGAGACCTCTTCTGTCATCCTATTCCCCGATGCAAAGTCTGTGCAGGGCAACGAATTTACCGTAACCCGTACATTTGCAGACAACACATTGCCTAAGAAGAATCTGGAGAGCGACTTGAACCCGTTCATCATTGCCCAGTATACAGCCGGAGCCGACAACCGGACAGAAGTGCATCTGCCCAAGAAGAAAGCGACCGGTAAAGCCAACGCAGAGCAAATCGGAGCCGAAGACGATGCCTACTACATCAACAAGGACGGCAAATATCCATTCGCCATCATGCTGCCGGCCACAACCGGCACGGAAGGCCCCATCCGGTTCACTCCGGCAAAGGAAACCGTACGCATCGACCTGGAGTATCCCGATTTCGCCAAATGGGTAGAGTCCAATGGTGCCACCAATAATGACTGGTATCTCTACTACCAGTCGTCCAAAGAGTGAAATCCTACGACATTGCTTAAAGAAGAGCCGCGCAATAGTTGCATTTGCGCGGCTTTTTCATGCATGACCATTACCGTTATGAAATTATTTTTTCTACATTTGCATCCGCTAAAAGGAAACAAAACCGCATCAGGCTGAAAAAAACATGAGGAATACATCACCCGCCGCACCTACCATCCGCTTCCGCCGCTGGAGCAGAAAAGCCTACGCTGCATTTGCCAGCATAGGACGGTGTGTCACCATCGGTTGCCTGCGCAAAAGCGTGGCAGACAGCTCTCTGTCCAAACAGAAGACTGCGGGAACCGCCGGACATGCCGGATGCGGGGAAGAGAGTACCTGGAAAGGAGAAACGGAAGGAAGGGAAACCGACACCGGCATTCCGCTGGGTAGCAGCAGCGTCCTGACAAGTATCCTCACGGAGCCGGGAACGAACCGGCACATTCTTTTTGAAACACAATTCATCCGCCCCTGCGGGAATACGGGCGGACAAGACACATATAGCCTGAAACAAAAGAGAACAAGAGGTACGGATTACCGGAAGCCATGCAGCAGAATGACGAGCTGCACCGCCCCGGCAATCCGTACCTCTGTCTTTATCCATGAACATAACCCAAGAAAGATATGACCCTACAGAAATTAAAGGAACAAGTGCTGCGCGGCAGCCACATCAGTAAGGAAGAAGCCGAATGGCTGGCTGTGCAACCCGACAAGGAAGCGCTATACGAAGCTGCCCACGAGATAACCCGGGCCCGAGCCTCGGAGGAGTTCGACATGTGCTCCATCATTAATGCCAAGTCCGGACGATGCCCGGAAAACTGCAAGTGGTGTGCACAGTCGTCGCACTACAAAACCCAGGCAGACGTGTACGACCTGGTGGACAAAGAAGAATGCCTGCGGCATGCCCTGCATAATGAAGCCCAGGGCGTGGCACGTTTCTCGCTGGTGACCAGTGGACGGAAGCCCTCCTCCAGAAACATGGAGAAACTGTGCGAAGCCGCCCGGCACATGCGCCGGCACTCGTCCATCCAGTTGTGCGCATCACTGGGACTGCTCAACGAAGACGAAATGCGGGCACTGCACGACGCAGGCATCACCCGCTATCACTGCAACCTGGAGACAGCCCCCTCCTACTTTCCCCAACTGTGCAGCACGCACACGCAGGAAGAGAAGCTGCGCACCCTGCAAGCCGCCCGCAACGTAGGCATGGACATCTGCAGCGGCGGCATCATCGGCATGGGCGAGAACATGGAGCAACGCATCGAATTCGCCTTCACACTGCGCGAGCTGGAAGTACAGTCCATCCCCATCAACCTCCTGAGCCCCATCCCCGGCACACCGCTGGAACGGCAGGCACCACTCAGCGAGGAGGAAATACTGACCACCATCGCCCTCTTCCGCTTCATCAACCCGACAGCTTTCCTCCGCTTTGCCGGAGGACGCTCGCAACTGAGCAAGGAGGCCGTGAAGCAAGCGCTGCACATCGGCATCAACTCCGCCATCGTGGGCGACCTGCTGACAACGCTCGGCTCGAAAGTGTCGGAAGACAAGGTGCTGATAGAAGATGCCGGATACCGGTTCTGCGGCTCGCAGTTCGACAGAGAGCACCTATGGCACCCCTATACCTCCACCACCAACCCGCTACCGGTGTACAAGGTGAAGCATGCCGAAGGCGCCACCATCACCCTGGAAAGCGGAGAAACACTCGTAGAGGGAATGTCGTCGTGGTGGTGCGCCGTCCACGGGTACAACCACCCTACACTGAACCGGGCGGCAGAGGAACAGCTGGGCAAGATGTCGCATGTGATGTTCGGAGGGCTGACACACGACCCTGCCATTGAACTGGGCCAGTTGCTGCTACCGCTCGTCCCGCCGTCCATGCAGAAGATATTCTATGCCGACTCGGGCTCGGTGGCAGTAGAGGTGGCCTTGAAAATGGCCGTGCAGTACTGGTATGGCAAGGGAAAGGCGAAGAAGAACAATTTTGTGACTATCCGTTCGGGCTATCACGGGGATACATGGAATGCCATGTCTGTCTGCGACCCGGTGACGGGCATGCATTCGCTGTTCGGGGCATCATTGCCGGTGCGCTATTTCGTGCCGCAGCCGCGCTCGCGCTTCCACGGCGAATGGGATGAACGGGATACGGTGGAACTGCGGAAACTGGTAGAGGAGCATCACGAGGAACTGGCAGCGCTTATCCTCGAACCTGTGGTGCAGGGCGCTGGCGGCATGTGGTTCTACCACCCCCAGTACCTGCGCGAAGCGGCACAGATATGCAAGGAACATGGCCTGCTGCTGATATTCGATGAGATAGCCACGGGCTTCGGACGGACGGGAAAACTCTTTGCCTGGGAGCACGCGGGTGTAGAACCGGACATCATGTGCATAGGAAAGGCCATAACGGGCGGATACATGACGCTGTCCGCCGTACTGACGACGAATGAAGTGGCGGATACCATCTCCAACCATACACCGGAGGTGTTTATGCACGGACCCACCTTTATGGGGAATCCACTGGCATGCGCCGTAGCGTGCGCTTCGGTGAAGCTGCTGACCTCGCCCGAATACGACTGGCAAGGCAAGGTGACTCGCATCAGCCGGCAACTACAAGAAGAGCTTGAACCGGCACGCCGATTACCGCAAGTGACGGATGTACGTGTGCTGGGAGCCATCGGGGTGATTGAGACAAAAAAGCCCGTAGACATGGCGTGGATGCAAAAACGCTTCGTTGAGGAGGGAATCTGGGTACGCCCGTTCGGAAGATTGGTATACCTGATGCCTCCGTTCATTATAGAGCCGGAACAGTTGAGGAAGCTGACGGGAGGGTTGATGAAAATTATAAGAATGTGCTAATATGCTAATGTGCCAATTGGCTGCGCAATGTTTACGCTGCGCTATCACGCCGCAGGTCATTGGCATATTAGCACATTGGCACATTAGCACATTAAAACCACATTGGCACATTTTAAAAGAATTATGAATGCAATAGAATATATGCAGCAAGAGCTGCAAACATTGAAAGAACACAGCAACCTGCGCCGCCTGCCGCAACTGACACACGAGGGACGCACGGTTATAGCCGATGGCCGGCATATGCTGAACCTTTCGTCCAACGACTACCTGGGCCTGGCTGCCGACCGCCAGCTAAAGGAAGAATTCCTGCAGACACTGACACCGGACACCTTCCTGCCGACTTCCTCCTCCTCCCGCCTGCTGACGGGGAACTTCGGGATTTACGAAGAACTGGAGACGGAACTCGCCACACTTTTCGGCACAGAGACAGCACTGGTGCTCAATAGCGGCTATCATGCCAATATGGGGATTCTGCCCGCCGTGAGCGATGCACAAACCCTAATACTGGCAGACAAGCTGGTGCATGCCAGCATCATCGACGGCATCCGCCTATCCACCGCACGCTGCATCCGCTTCCGCCACAACGACCTGGTGCAACTGGAACGCCTGCTGGAACAACACCATGCAACATTCCGGCAATTGATTATCGTCACAGAAAGCATCTTCAGCATGGACGGTGACCAAGCCGACCTCACGGCATTGGTGCGTTTGAAAAAAAGATACTCCAACGTACTGCTCTATGTGGACGAAGCCCATGCATTCGGCGTAAGGGGACTGCGCGGCCTGGGCTGCGCCGAAGAAACCGGATGTATCCGGGATATAGATTTCCTCGTGGGCACCTTCGGCAAGGCGGCTGCGTCTGCCGGTGCATACATCGCCTGCTGCCGGACGATACGCGAGTATCTCGTCAACCGGATGCGAACCCTTATCTTCACCACGGCATTGCCTCCGACAAGTATTGCCTGGACACTGTTTATCGTACGGAAACTTGCCGGAATGCAGGACCACCGCGAGCATCTGGCAAGAATCAGTCGGACACTGCGCGAAGCATTACAAGCCAAGGGGTACGGATGCCCCAGCGCAAGCCATATCGTCCCACTGATTATTGGCCCCAGTGCCGACACCGTGCTGTGCGCAGAGTTGCTGCAGAGGCATGGGTTCTATGCACTGCCGGTACGCCCGCCCACAGTGCCCGAAAGGACATCACGCATCCGCTTTTCGCTGACGGCAGACATACGGGAAGATGAGATTGGAGAACTGATACCCCTTATTCCCCTAAAGGAAGAGAGGAATACTAACGCTATACGATTCTAAAAACAGATGAAACAAAGTTACATTATACACGAGCATCATCCCCGGCTATTGCTGTTCTTTGCCGGCTGGGGAGCCGATGAGACGCCTTTCAAAATGTATCGTCCGGCAGCCAGCGACTTCATGGTGTGCTATGACTACCGCACACTGGATTTTGACGCCTCCGGACTGGAAGAATACCGCGAAATCAACCTCATCGGCTGGTCTATGGGGGTATGGGCGGCTTCGCAGACCGTGCCACAGCTCTCATCGCCAGGTACGTCCGGCGAAGGTATCCATATGGCAAACAGCATCGCCATCAACGGAACGCCCTACCCCATAGACCAGCATATGGGCATTCCACCCGCCATCTACCACGGGACATTGGACGGACTGACTGGGGCTTCACTGCACAAATTCCTCCGCCGCATGTGCGCCAACGGAGCAGCCTTCAAAGCTTTCCTGGAAATCACCCCCCGCCGTCCGCTGGAAGAGTTGAGAGATGAGTTGACGGAGATTGAGAAGATGTACCACACACTGCCTGCTGCCACCTTCCATTGGCAGCAGGCAGTAACGGGAGGCAACGACCGCATCATTCCACCAGCCAACCAGCTGCAAGCCTGGGAAATACTCGGCACCCCCGTATTGCAAACGGAGGATGCCCACTACCAGGAAGAGTTATTCAGACATTACCTGCAAGACCTATGGACAAGCCACTGAACCCGATGGACAAACAACTGATAGCCGCCCGCTTTGCCAAAGCCCGGAATACCTATACCCGGGAGGCCCGCGTGCAGCAACAAGTCGCCGAGAAGATGATGCAGCTCATAAAGGAACCATACACACGTTTCCGCCGTGTCGTAGAGTTTGGCTGCGGAACGGGAAGCTACTCACGTATCCTCCTCCACACCTTGCAACCGGAAGCTCTGCTGCTGAACGACTTGTGCCGGGAAATGGAGGAGTGCGTCAAGGAACTTTGCGACGGCACTACCGTGCAGTTCGTCCCCGGTGATGCCGAAGCCATCGACTTCCCCGGAGAAACCGACCTGATAACCTCGTGCTCCACCCTGCAATGGTTCAACGACCCAGGTGCTTTCTTCACCCGCTGCCACCAAGCACTGGTGGCAGACGGCCTGCTTGCCTTCAGCACCTTCGGCGCCACAAACATGCACGAAATACGCCAACTGACTGGGCACGGGCTGGACTATCTCTCCGTTGAGGAGCTGCAAGCCCTGCTGTCTCCCGGTTTCGATATTCTTCATGCCGAAGAAGAGGTGATATCCTTGCCCTTCCCCACTCCCCAGGCAGTGCTGAAGCATCTGAAGCAAACCGGAGTCACGGGTACGGAAAAAAGGATGTGGACGCGTAGTCGCCTGCAATCCTTCTGCAAAGAATACACAACCCGGTTCAGTGATGCCGCAGGCAACGTAAGCCTGACCTATCACCCTATTTATATCATCGCACGAAAAAAAACAAAATAATGGAAACAAAAAACATCTACTTCATCAGCGGCATTGATACAGATGCCGGAAAAAGCTATTGCACCGCCTGGTACGCCCGTGAGCTTATGCAACGCGGCCTGCGCGTCATCACCCAAAAATTCATCCAGACCGGCAACACCGGTCATTCCGAGGACATCGACCTGCACCGCCGCCTCACCGGAACCGGCTACCTGCCGGAAGACAAAGAGGGGCTGACCATGCCCGAGATATTCTCCTATCCCTGCTCTCCCCACCTCGCCGCCCGCATAGACAAGCGCCCGATAGACTTCGGAAAAATAGAGCGTGCCACCAGGGAACTTTCCCATCGCTATGATACCGTGCTCGTAGAAGGCGCCGGCGGTCTGATGGTTCCCCTTACCGAAGATTTCCTGACGATAGACTACATTGCGGAGAAGCAGTACCCGCTTATCTTTGTCACCTCCGGAAAGCTGGGCAGCATCAACCACACCCTGCTGAGCTTCGAAGCCATCAAGAACCGGGACATCGCGCTCGATACGGTACTCTACAACCTCTATCCCACGGTAGAGGACAAGACTATCCAGGAAGACACGATGAAATACATCAAGCAGTATTTGTCCAAGCACTTTCCCGGAACAAAGTTTGAGGTAGTGCCGGAAATTGTGTAAATTTGCAGCACATAAACGTCCTACTGCACATGGAAGCATTTACATTAGATTCAACTGAAATTATCGTACTCGCTACGGCGGGTGGTCTGTTCCTTATTCAAATTATCTACTACCTCTGTCTCTACAACCGTATTCATGCGCGCAGCCGTGCCGTGAAGCAGGGAGACACGCACTTCACCCAGGAACTGCCCCCCATATCCGTCATCATCTGCGCCCGCGAGGAATCCGAGAATCTGCGCCGCAACCTGGGCGCCGTGCTGGAGCAGGACTATCCCCAATTTGAAGTCATCGTCATTAACGACGGCAACACCGATGAGAGCGAGGATTACCTGACCATCCTCGAGGAGAAATATCCCCATCTCTACCACAGCTTCGTACCCGATTCCTCCCGTTACATCAGCCGCAAGAAGCTGGCCGTGACGCTTGGAATCAAGGCCAGCAAATATGAATGGCTGGTGTTTACCAATGCCAACTGCATGCCCCAAAGCAACCAATGGCTGCGACTGATGGCACGCAACTTCACATCACGTACCCAAGTGGTGCTGGGATACAGCGGCTACGAACGCGGCAAAGGCTGGCTGCACAAACGGACGGCATTCGACAATCTGTTCACTTCCATGCGCTATCTGGGATTTGCCCTGGCAGGCAGCCCCTACATGGGCATCGGGCGTAACCTGGCCTACCGGAAGGAACTCTTCTACCAACAGAAAGGATTCTCCGCACACCTCAACCTGCAACGGGGAGACGACGATTTGTTCATCAACCACGTGGCTACCCCGGAGAACACGCGGGTAGAAACGGATGCCAATGCCATTGTGCGCATGCAGCCGCTTCTGCGTACCAAGGACTGGAAAGAAGAGAAAATAGGCTACGCCTCCACAGCACGGCTGTATCATGGAATGCAACGCTGGCTGGCCGGTTTTGAGACCCTGACCCGCCTGGCATTCCACGCATCCTGGATAGCCGCGATGGTCATCGGCATTCTGCACTTCCACTGGCTGGCAGCAGGCGTCGCTTTTCTTTTGTTCCTGTTCCGTTTCACCATGCAGGCAGTCATTGTCAACAAGACTGCCCACGACCTGGAAGAACAGCGCAGATATTACTTCACACTACCGGCTTTCGACCTATTGCAGCCGATACAGTCTTTACGTTGGAAATGGTACTGTCTGTTCCGCAAGAAAAGCGGTTTTCTGAGAAAGTGATTCTCTTATTCGTAACGGATGGAAGTTGCCGGATGGATGCGTGTAATCAGGAATGATGGGCCCAGCAACATCAGGACCGAAGCCAGCAATGTGCCGGCATTCAGCAGCAGGAACAGCCAGATATTGAAAGATACCGGAACAGTAGCCATGTAATAGGTTTCAGGGTCGAGCTTGAACAAGCCGGACCAGCGCTGCACGAAATAGAACGCAAGGCCGATTATGTTCCCCCAAAGCATGCCTTTCCCAATGAGGAAGACCGAAAACCAAAGGAAGACTTTACGGATGGTAAAGTTATTGGCTCCCAAAGACTTCAGCACGCCTATCATGGAGGTACGCTCTATGATGATAATCAGCAGGCCGGATACCATGGTGAACCCCGCCACTCCAATCATCAGAATGAGAATGACCCAGATGTTGACATCCAAGATGCCCAGCCAGGCAAAGATTTGGGGATTGAGCTGCTCTACATTGCGGACGCAATACTCGGCACCATAGCGGTCGGGATTCTCGTCCGTATCGACAGCTATCTCATAGGTGGTTTCTTCCAGCTTGTCATAATCGCGTATTTCCAGCTCCACACCGCTCACCTGGTCCGGCTCCCAGTTGTTCAGGCGATTCACCAAATAGAGGTCGGTAAGCAGGAATAGGTTGTCGTATTCGGAGAAGTTGGTTTGGTAGATACCTACAATCTTCAGGCGGCGAGCACGCACATCGTCCTGGATGAAGTAGGTGTCTATCTTGTCACCGAGTTTCAATTGCAGCTTGTTGGCAAGAGACTTTGAGATGACTACGCGGTTGGACGAAGCGGAATCGCTGAATTGCGGAAACTCCCCCTCCAGCAGATGGCGGTGGAAAAAGGTGCTGTCATACTCCTGCCCCACACCTTTCAGCACCATTCCCTGAAAGGCATCGGTGGTCTTTATCATCCCCGGCTTGGTGGAGTAGCGTTGTACATGCTTCACTTCGGGATAATCGGAAAGCGCAGCCATCATGCTGTCGCCCACCACCACCGGGCGCGTCTCATAAGAGCGTGCAGCATCCAGGTTGCCTATCTGGATATGGGCACCGAAACCCACGATTTTATCCCTTACCTCGCTCTTGAAGCCGACAATGACGGACACGGCAATAATCATCACCGCCAGTCCGAGAGCAATGCCCACCATGGCAATAAGGACAGCCGGACGGGAAACTTGCTTGCCCGGCTCCGAGTTGCGATAAATGCGCAACGCTATAAAGCGAGATAAGTTCATAAATTAATCCCTAATCCTTCATTTCTCTTCCCGGATAGGCTTCCAATGCTTTTTGCAATACAAACAAGGCGCGGTTCAAGTCGTCTTTCTTCAGTACGTATGCGATACGCACTTCGTTGCGACCGGAACCCGGCGTAGTATAGAATCCGGACGCAGGCGCCATGAATACCGTCTGTCCCTCGTATTCGAACTCCGACAGACACCAGGCACAGAACTTGTCCGAATCATCTACTGGAAGCTTTGCCACCGTATAGAATGCTCCCATCGGGATGGGCGAATATACGCCCGGTATACGGTTCAATCCGTCAATCAGGCATTTACGGCGTTCTACATATTCATCGTATGTGTCGCGCAGATAATCCTCACCGGCATCCAGCGATGCTTCTGCGGCAATCTGGCCAATCAACGGAGGACTGAGACGTGCCTGGCAGAACTTCATGACAGCATCCCGGATTTCCTTGTTCTTCGTTATCAGGGCACCGATGCGGATGCCGCACTCCGAATAGCGCTTGGACACGGAATCAATCAGCACCACATTGTTCTCAATGCCCTCCAGATGGCAGGCAGAGATATAGGGAGAACCCGTATAAATAAATTCACGGTACACCTCGTCCGAGAAGAGGAACAAATCGTACTTCTTCACAAGGTCGCGAATCTGGTTCATTTCACGGCGTGTATAGAGGTAACCCGTAGGATTGTTGGGATTGCAAATCAAAATAGCACGCGTGCGCTCGTTAATCAACTCCTCGAACTTCTCTACCTTGGGCAACGAGAAACCCTCTTCGATGGTCGTGGCAATGGTGCGTATCTTGGCTCCGGCAGAGATGGCAAACGCCATATAATTGGCATAGGCCGGCTCGGGAACAATGATTTCATCCCCCGGATTGAGGCAAGCCAGGAAAGAGAACAACACCGCCTCCGAGCCGCCGGAAGTGATGATGATGTCGTCTGCAGTCAGATTGATATTGTACTTTGCATAGTAACCCACCAACTTCTCGCGGTAACTGCGATATCCCGCACTGGGACTGTATTCCAGAACTTTCCGGTCGATGTTCCGTATCGCTTCAATCGCGACTTCCGGAGTAGGCAGGTCGGGTTGACCGATGTTCAGGTGAAATACATGTATACCCCTCTGCTTGGCAGCATCTGCCAGAGGAGCCAGTTTTCTGATAGGAGATGCGGGCATCTCCATTCCGCGAATAGATATTGTTGGCATGAGGTTTATTTACTATTTGACGATTTATGATTTACTATTTAATAGAGTATTTATAGGTGATATTGCTATCACTTTATCATTAAAGTTGCAAATGTAGCGAATTATTTGAAACCAAAAGGAAGGCAAGACCATAAAAACTTTAAAAAACTTATCTATCGTAAAAACTCTATGATATGTAAACAGAAACTTGTATCTTTGAAAAAGCAAACGAGCCAAGTAGAATCAATTGTAAATAGTAAATAGTCAAATAGTAAATAACACCATGGTCATCAACCTTATAACTTTTGCTTCCATACTGCATAAACAAGCATCAGTCCGTAGCTCCCACGAAGTGATATTGACTGAATTGGAAAAATACTTTACCGTCAACTTCATTGATTACAAAGACATAGACAAGTTATCACCCGATGACTTCAGTATTATATTCATTGCCACCGGAGGTGTGGAACGGCTGGTAATCCAGCATTTCGAATCCCTTCCCCGCCCCGCCATCCTCTTGGCAGACGGCATGCAGAACTCACTGGCCGCCGCTCTCGAAATATCTTCCTGGCTGCGCGGCCGGGGAATGAAAAGCGAGATTCTTCACGGAGAGCTCCCCGAGACCATCAAGCGTATTTTTGTCCTGCACAGCAATTTCGTGGCACAACGCAGCCTTTTCGGCATGCGCATCGGCGTAATGGGCACTCCGTCCAGCTGGCTCGTTGCCAGCAATGTGGATTATCTGCTTGCCAAACGCCGCTGGGGTATCGAGTACACAGACGTCTCATTGGACCGCATTTATGAATACTACGGACAGATAACGGACGACGAGGTGGGCGAAGCATGCGCCGGACTGGCAGGAAAAGCGCTTGCCTGCCGAGAGGCAAGCCCCGAAGACATGATAAAAGCCATGCGGCTGTATCGAGCCATCAAGAGGATTGTAGAGGAAGAGCGACTGAGCGCCATTACCCTCAGCTGCTTCCGCCTGATAGACCAAACGGGAACCACCGGCTGCCTTGCCCTTGCCTTGCTGAACGACGAAGGAATCATTGCCGGATGTGAAGGCGATTTGCAATCCGTCTTCACCATGCTGGCCGTAAAAGTGCTGACGGGGAAAAACTCCTTCATGGCCAATCCTTCCATGATAAATGCCCGTACCAATGAAATCATATTGGCACACTGCACCATCGGCATCGCACAAACGGAGCAGTTCATCATACGCAACCATTTTGAGACGGAAAGCGGCATCGGTATTCAGGGAATCCTGCCGACGGGAGATGTAACCATCGTAAAATGCGGAAGCGAAAGCCTGGACGAATATTACTTGAGCACCGGCACGCTTGTTGAGAATACAAACTACATCAATATGTGCCGCACCCAAGTGCGGATAAAAATGAACTCCCCTGCCGACTATTTCCTCAAGACACCGCTGGGCAACCACCACATCATGCTGTATGGCAATTACGAGGATATATTGGAAGAGTTCCTGCAAGCCAATGCCTGCAAACGGATTGAATGATTACTCGTTCGCATCCGGTATCACCACCTCGAAACGCGTTCCTTTTCCCAACTCTGAGGAGACCGAGATAGAACCATGCAGGCGGTCTACGATGGTCTGGCAAATGCTCAGCCCCAAACCGGCGCCCTGCGTAAAGCTGTCTTCTTTGTAAAAGCGTTCGAAGATATGTTTCTGGGCGTCTTCAGAGATACCGCTTCCCGTGTCTTCGACAAAGATGGTGGTATATCCTTCCCGGTTCGTGACATAGCCGAAGGTGATGCTGCCCGTTACCGTGAATTTCTTGGCATTGTTTATCAGGTTGTTCACGACCTGCTTCAAGCGGACGGAATCGGTGATGACCAATTTGTCTTCCCCTTCCGGAATCTCTATACGCAGCTCTACATCCCGAGGCATACTCAGACGCTGGGATTCATGGACCTCCTGCATGATAAACGCCAGGTTGAATGCTCCGAACTTAAAGTCCATCGTGCCCGATTCTATGCGCGAGAGGTCCAGAATATCGTTTATCAACGCCAGCAGCAATGTACAGTTGATGTTGATTGTTTCGACGAACTGCTTTACCTCTTCCGGAGAAAAAGCGTCCAAATCCTTCAACAAATCCGAGAAGCCGACAATGGCATTCAAAGGGGTGCGTATCTCATGGCTCATATTGGCAAGAAACGCAGATTTGAGCTTGTCGGCCTGCAAGGCACGGTCACGTGCGGCAATCAAGGCCTCTTCCGTATCCTTGTAACGCTGGATGCTCTGGCATACTCCCAATACCATGTATGGGGTATCAACCGTCAGTCCGTCATAAGCGGTACTGCGGAACTCCCACCATTCATAGCTCCCATCCGCACTCTTCAACCGGAAACTCATCCGTGAATTGATTTCATTGCCCAACAGAATGGCATCAAAATTCCTGCGCGTATGCAGCAAGTCTTCCGGATGTATAAGGGTGTCCATCTCATCACGTGCCAACAAGTCCGTATCACCGGTATACCCGAAACGGCGCAGCAATCCACCCGGGAAATGGAAACGGTTCATATGCATGTTGTACTGCCACGGATAAATGGAGCTTTCCTCCACCGCCATATTGAAGAAGCGTCTCTGCATCTCTTCTTCGGAGATATTGCGGCATACAATCGCCATTCCCGTCATCTTTTCATTGGCAAAGATAGGTACTACCTCGCCGGAAACGGGGAAATACGTTCCCTGATGGTTTTCCTGCATGAAGGCTTTCTCCGGAATAGAAATAGGTCTCTTTCCGGTACGTACTTTCTTCAACAAGTCCTGCAGGATGTTTTCTCCATTCATGTAAATCCTGAAAATGGAGCCGGCCATCTGCCCTTCATAGAAACGGGACGTATAGGTTTCGGAAGAAAGTCCCAACATCTGTAACAACGGACGGTTGACAAAATGGATGCGCAGGTCGGTATCATACGTAATCAAGCCGTCGCGAATGGAACAGAAGATATTGTCGAACTCGTCGCGCTGCTCCACCAGGCGGTGCTGTATCAACAAGCGGGTCTGGGCATGTATGCGCTTACGCGACTCCCTGCGGTTGGCACGGAAAAGCCAGGCAACCAGCAGCACCAATGCCCCGACAATCAGCGAATAGAACAGAATGAACCAGACACGGTAACGCTCCATCAACGGTATATTCAAAATGATGCCCTTGCTCTCCGCACGGTTCGTGTCCACACGGAAAAACTGCAACTGTTTGTAATCGAACAGCAACTTGCCCCCAAAGTCCTTTACTTCCAATGAGGCGGGTGACTTGCCCTTCAAAATACTTGCAGCCTGCCGGCCGGCAGCAAAAGCATCCTCTCCGGGAACGGCATCATACACACACAGAACACCGTTCGTCATAGCCAGGTTCTGGCTGGTAAACACGGGGGCCTTCAACTTCAAGGAAAGAAAGGGAATCCATTTGGGAGCAATGACAATATGCTTGTAGGCATTGTAGTCATAGCAAATGGAAGTGATGATAGAGTTCAAGGACTTGGCCTGCACATTCAGCACTTTCAACTCATGCTCCGGATAGTTGCTCTTTATGCGTTCCCAGGATTCCTCCACAGCCTTAACCCCTTTAAGGCTCAGGAAACTGCTGTCGGACAGACAGACCAACTCCCTGCGGGAAGGAAACATGCGGACAGCCGCATCCAGCAAGACATCGAAATCCGTTTTCGAAACATAGCCGGAGACGTTGGGCATTCTTTCAAAGACTCTCTCATCCGGGTATTTGATACCCGAAACCACTACCGGTATCTGATAAGGCAGGGAATCACCGCAATGGGTCAATGTGAAGAAAGCCTCATCGCTGGAGGTCACAATCAAGTCCGTTTTCCGTTGCCTGGCACGCTCGCAGATGCGGCGCATGATGAAGCACTCGGAAGCGAAAGACCAGTAATCGGCATTCAGATATTCAGTAGTGATATTGGCTTTAACTCCCCCCTTGTCCAGTCCGTTCTCCAAATTTTCTGTCAGAAGGCTGTGCCAAGGAGTATTTTTTGTATAGGACTGTATGAAAAGTACATTGTACGTACGTTCCGTAGCCGAAAGTGTTCCCGACATCAACCACAACAAGCCTGCAAACAATGGAAAGAAAAGGCGTTTCATCATAATATAGATTTTGTATACTCAACGCAAAACTCTTATTCGTCACGCAAATATACAAGTTATATTGAGAATGAGCACAGATTATTCAAAAAAAACTCACTCATCGTGCAATGCTTCGGCAGGCTGTACCTTCATGGCCCGTGAAGCCGGATACCAGATTCCTGCAATCACCATCAATGCCATCAATATCCAGACAATAGAAACGCATATGACAAATCTCCCCCAAGTGGCATCCGTGGCTTCCGTAAAAGTGACATCTGCCATAACCATATTGATACATATCATCAAAGCGGGGATGGAAGCAAGTGCCAACAGCAGCAACCCTTCACCCAGCAATTGCCAGCGTATTCTTCCGCGGCTGCTGCCCATGGCCATGCGCAAAGCAATCTCGCTGCGGCGATGGCGGGTACGGAACCAAAAAGTTCCCATCAGCCCGATGAATACATTGAAAACAAAGAATATCACAATGAGCCTTGCGCTGCGGATATACGGGGTGATTCCTTCGGCAGCATCCCGCTCTATCTTCTGGTCCTTATAGCTCTGTATGTCGAAAAGATAGAATGGAGCGACCTGCAGCTGCGACATCATATCCTGATAAAAACGAGCTGCAAAATTATCCGTATCCGCCTCCGGACGTATCCGTAGGGAGATGAACGGGAGGTACTGGTCCTCATAGAACCAACCGGGGAAAGGAGTCAGGACAAAAGGTCCGTAACGGGCATAGTCATCCGTCTTCTGCAAGGCACAGACTGCAAAGACACGGTAACGGAGACCTCCGCTGTAATAATCCAGAAACTCGCGGCCCACCGCCCCGGCACTTGTCTGAAAAAGACTGTCTGCCAAATCACGGGTCACCACGGCAGGCAGAGGACTGGCAGTGGAATTCCAATCCGAGACATTCCCCTGCAACAGCGGAATGCGCATGACGTCGAAATATTCGGGAGACACATAGCGCACTGTAGTCTCGACAACATGCACGCTGTCCGTCGTATACCCCTGGTAAACACGCCCGCGGGTATAAGTATCGGTACCCAGCCACGTGGCAGCACTTTCCACTGCAGGATATTGCCTGATACGCCGGAGCACTTCCTCCATCGGCTTGAACCAGAAGGTCTGCAGGCTGTCTTCCGACGTGCACGGCACTATCTGTGTGGGATTGCAGGAAATCCTTATCTTATAGACATGCTCCAAATCATACCCCTTAGGCTGCCGTTCTGCATGGGCAAAGCCATAGAGTACATCCACACAATACCACATCAATGTAAATACAATCAACAGCTCGGCAAACAGCCAGCCGTTACTGCGGCGCTGGTTCCATATCTGGTGTAAAATAGAATGTATCATACTCGTTACTGTTTTAATTGGGATTCGTTTATCCGCTCATTCTCCGCCAAGAACCTCGGCTATAGGGCGACGGGTGGCATGCCAGGCAGGAATAAACACAGAAAGCAGGTTGAACAACAGACACACCACCAATACAGCCACGAAAACCGCAGGACGGAGGAAGAGCCAGACGCTTACATCAAAATTCGTTCCGGGAGCACCATCGCCAAGCATCCAGTCCTTACCCAGCCATAGGAATATGCACGAAAAGAGAAAACCGAGCAATGCGCCGGCAAATGCCAAGGCCAGGTTCTCGCGGAGCAACTGCACCATCAAGGTAGAACGGCTGGCGCCGTATGCTTTCCTTACCGCAAGCTCAGCCATGCGACGGGACATTTGCGAAGATATAAGTCCGCTGACATTGATAGCGGGCACAATAAGCAATATCAAACCCAGGATGATGCAGGTTACGGCAGGACTCATCGTGTCATTACGGAAGAACTGCCGTTCCGTATAGGTGCTGAGGTCGGGAAGCTCCAGTTCATATTCGACCAGTATCTCGTTGAAGCGGGCAAGCGACTGTTCTATCTGCCGCTTGAGTTCCTCTCTGCCGACACCGGGCTTGACAAGGGCCACAGCCTCGAAATCTCCCCGTAGCCCTTCACTGCCCAGACCGGAATCCCGGGTGGAATAAGGCATCCACAACTCTCCATAGGCAAATGTGAACAGAGAGCTCACATCCTTGGTGACCCCGACAATGCGCTTAGGGCGAAAGTTGACAAAATAATTTTTGCCAATGGCTGCTTCGGCAGACCCGAAAGCTTCGCGAGCAAGCTGTTCGCCTATAACCACGACATCCCGGCAAGCATCGAACTCTTCGGTACTGAAAAGACGGCCCGCCACAAGAGGGATATCGTAGACACGCCAATAGTTCAAATCCACCTGACGAACCGTACGGCGCATTCCCCGCACGGGCGAATCCCCACAGTATCTAAGATAGGTAGGTCCCAGATAGGTGACAAGTTCCGCACCCGGAAGTTCTGCGAAAATAGCGTTGACAGCCCGATAAGACATGCCCGTATTGGAATTGCTGTGGTCGGACTTGCGGTAAGAGTATCCATAAGAGGAATATACCATACTACTGCGGCGCGACTCGGGAGCTAAGTCAGCCGTCTGGATGTCATACACCATGTAAATGACCATGACAAAGGTGATGCTCACTGCCGTACCGATGACGGAAACAGCACTGAAAAAGGGATTCTGGCGGATAAGAGCTAAAATTTGTTTCATAGCTTTCTATTCATCGTGCAATGCTTCGGCAGGCTGCACCTTCATCGCCTTGCGGGCGGGAATACCTATACCGATGACAATCATTAGGGCAATCAGCACAAAGCTGATGGCGGCACATAGCAGCAGGCGGTCCCACTCCAACGTCGTACCGTTCCTCCAGGAGTTCAACTCCAGGTGTGCAAGATTATAATCGATGAGCAATGCAACGGGGGTGACAATTGCCAACAACAATATCCCTTCACTAAGCAGCCGGCTGAAGATGGCACGGTCTGTCGCTCCATGCGCTTTGTGCAGTGCTATCTCCGAACGGCGTTGCTGCGTACGGAACCAGAATGTTCCGAGCAAGCCGAGGAAAATGTTCAGCAGCAGGAATCCCATACCCATCACATAGTTACGGATGTCATTGGTCCATGCCTGCTGGTAGTTGCGACGAATATCCTTGAAAGAACGTATCTCCGAAATGAAGATATTGCCTATGCGGAACTGGCTCTCACTGTCTGCCTTCAGCCTCTCAATGAAGTCATTGTCCTGCCCTTCACGGACGCGGACACAAAGTTCGAGACCGATATAGTAGAAACTCTGCTTCACCATCATGGAATATGAGCTTCGCGCCTGGTCATAATCGTGATAGCGTACATTTTGCAGTGCAGCACCCAGCCGGTAGGTCTTCGTAGTATCACCAAAAAGATAGAACCGCTGGCCTACGAGATCTGTCATCCGGCAGTCGTATTTCCGGTAGAGGTTATCCGAAGCCATAAACTCCCCGCGCTCCAACATTTCAGCCAATTGTTCGGGTGTCTCGCCACGCGTGCCCCGATAGCGGAATACACGGGGAAAGTCCGGTGTCACTAACCTGCGGATGGTCCAACCGGGAGAACGCAAAGTGTCATAGCTTACTTCAGCGCCTGAATTGCTTCCGTTGTAAGGATACGAATTCTGCGAAAGGCTGACCGCTTCTATCTCCGGCCGACGACGCAGACGCTCCAACAACTCGGCTATGTCATCGTGGGTCTGCTGAGAGGTATGCCCGGCTATGTAGTCGGGACTTTTGGGTGTCAGTTCCCCCAACTCTATAAGGTAGCAGTGCTCTATATTAAAGCCTCTCGGCTCCAGATAGGTGGCGGCGCGCGTGTAGAGATAGTCTACCACGTACCACATCACTACACTCACTACCAATAACTCCAACACCAACCATAGGTTTGAGAGCCATTCATTCTTTATCTGTGTAAGAAGTTTCTTAGTCATTTTCTTCAATGATTAATGTTTTGTGATGGAGTTATTTATGCAAACGTCCGCCCAATGCATTTACAATCCCTATTCTTGATGCACGCCATGCGGGAATACCGGAACTTAGTAAGTTTAGCACAAAGCAGAACAACAACGCCCAGCCAAAGGTGGAGCCATGCAGCAATATGCTCGCATCCACTGCCGGAGGACTCAGCGTCTGGCTGAATTCCTGCGCAAACAGCAGTGTATTTCCCAAATAAGCGAATGCTACACTCAGCAACAATCCCATCACCCCTGCCAGCAATGTCACCACCAGATTTTCTGCAATGATTTGCCCCATCAGTTCCAGTCTCGTTGAACCGAATGCCCGGCGCACACCAATCTCTGCCACACGCTGGCGCAGACGGCTCTGCGTCATCGAGCTGAGGTTGATGGCAGGAACAATCAGTAGAATGATGAAGATAATGAGACGCTGCCTGCGTGCCTGGTCCACGTCCGGTTCGATGTTGGCAGCCATTCCTGCGGCATTTTTCTCCTGGTCATAAGGACGGTTACGGTAAATCAACGAATAACCATTCTCGCCAATTACAGTGTCGTACTCCTGACGGCGGCGTTCCGTCTCCTCACGAATAGCAGGAAAATCATCACGGCTTTTCGCCAGAATGGTAACGCTCATCATCCCCATATGCTCATCACTCCATGTGCTTTTCGTTATCTCAGTAGAAGTATAGGGCACCCATACCTGCGCATAGGCAGTGTTGGCCAAAGTAGAAACATCCTTCACTACACCGGACACTGTATAAGGAGCATGGTTCAAAAGGAATTCGCGACCAACAGCCTCCGTTGTCTGGAATAACCTGCGCGCTACACTTTCCGTAATTACCGCTACGGGTAGTCCGGCATCGAATGTAGCCTGGTCATAAGGTTTCCCGGCAACAAAAGAGAAATCAAACACACGCCAGAAAGTATCATCTGTCTGCAACAGGTCGATACCCGTTGCAGGTTGTCCCGGCAGATTCACGGGGGTAGAAATGACCATACAGGTATAAATCGTTACTGCTTCGGGGGTCTTCAGCGATTTGAAGCACTCAAGCGCAGTCTTTATCCCCATCGGTCCGTTGGAACTGTTTCCCTCTCCCCAGCTTTTGTTGGTGATGCTCATATAATGCACATGTAGAAAGCGGTCGCGGTTGCTCTCCGGAGCAAACGGAGCTACCTTCACCTGCTGCATCATCACCACCAGCATGATGAGGAAGATGGCAAGTGCCGTACCGGCTATGCTGACGGCACTAATCATCGGTTGCTGCCGCAACTGTGCCCAGGCTTGTGTGAAGTATTGCTTTATCATATTGATATTTACGATTAGACGATTTACTATTTACGATTGGTGTTACCGCTACTCAACGGCCCACCTTCAGGTTACATGTATTCACTCCGCCTATGCCTCCTTTAGAAATGTCAGCATGCCCGGCAGTTCCGCTCAAAGTGACGTCACCCACACCACTCATTCTGGCAGTCAAATAATCGCAGACTACATGAATATCGGCGCTACCTACTCCGCGCAAAGCAACTTTCAGCTCGTCACACGTCAAATCGGATACATTCACTTCACCCACTCCCTTTACTTCAAATGACACCTCATCCAGTTTCAAGGGCTTCTCACAATTGAACTCCCCTACACCGGTAAACTCCACCTTCTTCAAATCAGGAGCCGAAATCCAAATGGTCACGCCATCTTTCTGATTTCTCATGCTCTTGTTTTTCCTATCCTTGAAGCCTATCAGCAGACAGCCGTCCTTCACTGTGGTTTCTGTATTCTTCACGTGCTTCTCCTTACCTTCAATCTTGAAAGAATAAGTGTCACTCTGTGTAAAATAAATTGTTCCCACAGACGTTATCTCAATGGACGAAAAGGCATCCACTTTGCGCACTTCACTCACTTTGGTATCTTGTGCATAAACACTCAGCATACCTACAAATGTCAATATCAATGCAATGATAATACCTACTATATTAGTTTTCATTTTTCTTCTTTTTTATTGTTAATCCTCTATTGTTTTTCATACTACTCTTCATGCAACGCCTCTGCCGGCTCAATCTTCATAGCCTGCCGTGCCGGAAACCATATTCCAATCACTACCATCAGAGCTATCAGTAACCAAGCCCCTAGAGAACCTGCAAGGAAGCGTATCACACTCCACTCTATCGGCCAAGTGGATATGAGAGAGGTACGTCCTATAGTAAATTCCGCCATCCCCACATTGTAGCATACAACCATGGCAGGCAATGTCACTAACGCCAATAACAGTAACCCCTCACCTATCAGTAAACGAAACACACCGCCACGCGTACTGCCCATCGCCATCCGTAGAGCTATCTCCGAACGGCGGCGGCGAGTACGGAACCAAAAGGTGCCTATTAACCCCAAAAATACATTCACCAGCAGGAAGAGCACCACCACAGCCTGACTGTTCACCTTATCCGTATCGCCATTCATCACCTCGAACTGCAACTGTTGTTCAGTATAGGGAGCGGCATCTGCCACAAACGCATTGTCCGTGTCCAGTTTAGGCGCTATTTCGCGCAGAAACTTCTCCCGATAATCCGGTCCGTCGGCAGCAGGCTTCACGCGGAAAACAATCTGCGACCAATTGTCGGCAAACTCTGCCTTAATCATATTCTCTCCCAAATGATAAAAGAACCAAGGTTCCTCAACTCCATAACGATAGGAACGGAAAGCACCGGTCTTCCCCATCTGCTTGATGATTGTAACAGAATCACCATTACCTAACGGCGTAGTCTGCGAAAACTCCGGCATTTTCTTACGAAAACGTTCAAAAGCGGCATTACTCAGTGTCACATTGTTCCATCCTGCGGGAGTGTCCCGGAACGGGTGACGCGGGTCCTCACTTATCCGGAAAACATCCATATATCCTCCAGTCGTATAAATACAGCGTCCTTGCACCCAGGAAGTATCTTGCACAACCAACGCATTGTAACTATTACTGCCACTCATCGGAAGGCTCCAATAACAAAGGGCAGCTGCCTCTACGGAAGGCTCTTGTTCCAATTTCGCCAATATACCCAGATATTTATCGGCATCAGTCAGACTCGTATCCCGACTTTCTCCACCTACAACGGTGGATAATTTATAGACATGTTCAATATTATAACCCAGCGGACGGTAGAAAGTATATTTCATGCATCCCAGTGAGTCACAGAGGAACCACATCACGATGAATACCAAGAACAATTCAGCCAATACCCAGCCGTTACTGCTGAAGCGTGCCTTTATCATACGTAAGTTATGTATCGTAAATTTCATATCAAGTACCTCCTTCTATTTATCATTCAAAGAATCTACAATAGTGTGCCGTGCCGCTATCCATGCAGGCAGTGCCGCACTCAACAGATTGATGACCACACAGAAAACAAATGCCAGCAGGAATACCCACGGACTAAACAGCGCCTCCATGTTCAAGCTGAGCTCGCCCGACGTACCCACATTCTGATTATTGGTGAACAGCCACATACGCATGGCATATACTGCCAAATAACTGAAAAGCAGTCCCACTACTCCACCCAGTAATGTCAACATCAGATTTTCGTTCAGTATCTGCCGCACAAGCACGCTTTTCGTTCCTCCAAAAGCCTTACGTACACCTAATTCGGTAATACGTTGCTGCATGCGGCTGTTACTCAAGCCACACAAATTGAGTGACGGTACCAACAAAATGATAAATAAAGCTACGGCATATTGAAGATAAAGCATTGTCAAGTCTGGCCCTACATTAGCCCATACGTGGTTGACGTGCGCCACGATATTGTCCGGCTGTTCCATGATGTCTATCTGTTTGTTGCCCAATCCGGCATTAACACGTTCCACCTGCTTGGCAATGCCCTCCCGGATGGCAGGAAAGTCATCAGATGTACGTGCCAATACAGCAATCTGCATGCCTCCCAAATAACTGTGGACTCCGGTAATTTTCAGTTCGTCGGCACTGTACATACCCCACACTTGTGCGTATGCATCCTTAGCAGTGACGGAAACATCTTTCACCACTCCCACGATACGTGCAAGTTCCCGGTTCAGCAGGAATTCCTGTCCCACTACATCTGTACTTCCATACAGTTTCCGCGCTACAGACGCACAGACTACTACAGCCTTGCTTTCTCCAGCACGGTCGGCTTCGCTGAAGCCGCGTCCGGCAAGAAACTGCATGCTGAACACTTTCCAGAAGTCGGGATCTGTCCGCATAGCATCCACTTTCACCCGATTGTTACCGTCAGTCAACGAAGCCAACGACAAACCGGCTGGGGAAAATGCCGTACAGTATTCCACTTCGGGCACCGGCTGCACGCATTCTTTCATAAATGCCGCCGAAGGATTACTCCAATTATTATTGCCGTCCTTTTCCTTGTCGTATACGTGCATAGCGGAAAAGTAAAGACACCGACTGCGGTTCACTTCCGGTTCCAAGTCAGCATATTTTGTCTGCCAAGTAATCACAATAGCCATAATCATGGTGATAGCAAAGGCCGTACCCAATATGGAAATCGTACTTAGCAGCGGATTCTGCTTCAAGATTGTAAAAGCTTGTCTTACGGTTTGCATTTCATTTATTGATAGTTGATAATTAATAGTTGACAGTTGGCTGTTAAGCAGTAATTATTCCACCTGACGTCCGTCGAAGAAGCGGACGGTACGTGAGGTCTGTTTGGCCTGCTCTTCATTGTGGGTCACCATCACGATGGTACGTCCGTCTTCCTTGTTCAGTTGATGCAACAGTTCCATGACTTCGGCACCCATCTTGGAGTCCAGGTTACCGGTGGGCTCATCGGCGAGGATTATCTCCGGGTTGCCGATAATGGCACGGGCAATGGCTACACGCTGGCACTGACCGCCGGAAAGCTGTGTAGGCATGTGACGCATGCGGTGGCTCAAACCGACCTTCTTCAATACCTCTTCCGCCAGATGACGGCGTTCCTTGGCAGACACCTTTCTATACAGCAAAGGCAGCTCCACATTATCCAGCACATTCAGCGAATTAATCAGATGGAAAGACTGGAACACAAAACCCAGCTTCTGGTTACGGAAAGCAGCCAGCTCCTTGTCCTTCATGCCGTCCACTTTCGTACCGGCTATTTCGATGGTGCCGCTGGTAGGTGCATCCAGTAAACCCATAATGTTCAGCAACGTAGATTTTCCACAACCGGAGGGTCCCATGATACTGAGAAATTCTCCCTTGTTCACTTCGAGGTTTACATTTTCCAATGCCACGGTTTCAATCTCGTTTGTACGATAAATCTTGTTGATGCCAGTTAACTTAATCATAATGGTAAGTATTTAATTGTTATTATTCTGTTCCGTTTCTATTCCGCACAATTTCTGTTTCAAGAGGTCAAAAGTTGTGCCAAAACCGTTTATTATTGATTATCTGCTATTTATACATGCAGTAAGGTGTCCGAAAATGAACACTTTGTCCGTTTTCATCTATTCGTCACGCAGAGCTTCCGTAGGTGGAATGCGGCTGATGTTGCGCGCTGGGATATAGATTCCCACCAACACTACCACCAGCAGTATCAGAAAGATGACGAGCGACACGAGCAGATAATGCGAGGTGAAATCCGACACCCAATAGCTCTCTGTACTCTCCACCCAATTCTGTCCTTTGGCCAGCCCTTCTTTCAGTACATATTGCAAATAAAGCAGAAAACCAGTCAGTGAAGCGACCACGGTCAATACCGTGCCTTCGCCCATCAGCAGGCGGACAATGTCACTACGTGTAGCTCCGAACGACAGCATCACTCCCACTTCCTCGCGCCTCGTACGTGTCTGCAACCAGAAGGTACCGATGACACCCAGGCAAAGATTCACCAGGAAGAAAGCCGCCATCGCCAGATTACGGCGGTAAATCGGTGTGGAATTGCTGGCTTCGCTCTCCGTTATAATCTGCTCATAGGAACGGACACTGCGAGCAAACAGATTGCCCCGCCTCATCTCCTTCACCATCCAAGGACGGAAATCGTGCAGAAAACGCTCCATGCTGACACCCTCTTTGAGACGTACCAGGATATGGGCACTTTCAGGGATATAACTTGTATCGATGGTAAGCATCGGCATAAATGCAACGGGGACGGGACGCCACTCGCTATACATCTTCATGGCTCCTATCGTACCGACAACCGGCATGTACAAGGTATCTCCATGGTCTCTGCTTATACAGCGTTTGCCATGCGCGTCTTTGGTATGGAACAACTGTTCGGCAGCATTCTCCGTCAGTACAATGTCATTCGGGGCATAGGCGTAGTCGGACAGCTGTCCGGGTGTCCGCCCCTTACCGGAACGGAAACCATACGTATCGAAAAAGTTCGTATGAGGCAAAAATTGTATCATCATAATAGATAAGGGAATCGTATCCCCTTCGGCAAACAATTGACTATTCGAACTTCCCGAAGAATTGGGATAACAGAATCCCAGCACGGGAGTGGCCGATTCCACACCGTCAAAGTCCTTGACATAACGCACCAAATTATAATAGTTGTCCACCAACGTAGCAGAGTCCTGCGCTTCGGCATCGTATCCCGGTGCCTGGGGCTGCAATGCGCCCAATGAAATGAGGCAAAGCCGCTCCGCATCATAGCCCAACGGGATATTACGATCGTGCGTAACCACAATCACCGGGTCCAATACAACCCAACTGATGATACTCACCAATATCAATTCGGCCAACAACCATCCGTTCTTGCGGCGGCGCGCCCAAAGATTCTTCCATATTAACTTAAACATACCAACCTCCCGTGTCTTATCGTTTTTCATTCAGTGAGTTCACAATCGGTTTCCGCAAGGAATACCACGCCGGTATAAGGGCCGACAACAGATTCAGCACGACGCACAGCGCCAATGCGGCGAGAAAAACCAGCGGAGCAAACAGCATTTCACCCGATACGCGGACCTCCACTCCTTCGGGTACCATATTCGGCCAGCTGTCGAATACCGTAAATATCCACTCGCGTCCCACGTAAAGTGCCAGCCATGCCAGCAGCAAGCCCAATGCTCCGCCCAGTGCGGTCAGCAGCAGGTTTTCCCACATCACTTGTGAAAGCAGTATCTTACGTCCGGCTCCAAACGATTTCCGCACACCCATCTCTGCCAGACGTCCCTCCATACGGCTCGATATCATGCCGCTCAGATTCAGGGCAGGCACCAACAGCAATACGAGCAGGACAAGCAGAAAGTGGCGCACTGTGGCCCAAAGGTCAAACTCCATACTTGCATAAGTCTTGAAGACACTCAACAGATGGGAGGTGGGCTGCTCCCAGAAATCTACTTTCCATTCATCGGGATGCATAAGATTCTCCTTGCGGCAGATTTCCTTTATCTCAGCCCGCAGAGCATCTCCCTGCTTACTGTCCTGCACCAGAAAGGTAGCACTGAAAGCTCCCAGATAGGGAAGGTCGTACTTGGGAGTGCTGTAATCGGGCGACACCGTATAAGGTATATAAAGCTGTGCATAGGATTTAGAGGTGAGGTAACTGGCACTGCGCACCACCCCACAAACCCGATAGTCGATATAGTTCAGGCTGAACGAGCGTCCTACGACCTCTTCCGTCGTACCGAACAAGCGGCGTGCCAAATCATCGGTAATGACAGCAGTGGAAATGCCACTTGCCAGGTCGGATGCCGTGAATGGACTACCTTCCAGGAATTGGAAAGAATATATCTTGAAAAAAGCAGGGTCTGTCAACTTTACCATAACCGGAAAATCACCGCTGCAGTCGGCAGGCTGTATATAACTGTTTTCCGACAAATCATTATGCAGCTCGGCCGAAACGACAAGGGCATTCTCTACGGGATAGAACCAGTCTTGCAGTGCCTTGTAGGAAACAGCCCATTGCATGGTCCTGGTATTGTTGCCGCTTCCCTGCGTGAATTTTGAATTGCTGAGGTAAAGCGTATTCATGCGGTTTGCCTCCGGATAGACGGGCGCAATCTTCGCATAATACACCACCGCCATAATCATTGTCATGGCAATGGCCAGCCCCGTACCCACAATGTAGAGCATGCTGAACAGTTTATTCTGCTTCAACAGCTCCCAGGCTTGTTTCAAGTAAACCTTTATCATTTTAGCTTCAACTTATTCTTGTTCTTATAGTTACTCATATCGCTCACCACCACTTCATCACCCGGTTGCAAGCCACTGACCACTTCTACAAACTCAAAGTTGGAATCGCCCAGCTGCACCTTGCGCTTTACAATTTCCTTGTCGGAATTGCGTACAAAAAGTTCATACTCCCCACGTCCCACATAATAGCTGGCATTGGCTATGCGCATCACGTCTTCCTTCACTGCATTCATCACATAGACGTCGGTTTTCAGACCGGAACGCAGTCGGCGGTTGTTGTCCTCATTCAACTGCACGGTAAAGGAGATGACGCCATTCTTTGAAAGCGGAGTAACACTGCTTACGGAACCTTCCAGCTTTTCGCTGCCAATCTTCACAATGGCCTTGCCGCCGGCAGCCACACGGTCACCGTAAGTATCGGCAATCTCGCCTTCCACCTTGAAGTGGCTCAAGTCGGAGATGACGGCAATCTGGGTCCCTTCAGGAACCTGGGCACCAATCTGATTGTTGATATAAGTAAGGATGGCCTTCCGGGGCGAACGCACCTGCGCATCGTCGAGCGTACGTTTGGTTTCGGCCAGTGTCTTCTGGAACATGCTGAAATCCAGTTCCTGCACTTGGTATTCTGCAGCCAGCACTTCCTTCTCGTTGGCATACTGCTGCTGTAATTGCTCGTATTCCAGTTGTGCTACGTTGTAGCTCAGTTCGGCTTGGCGCACTTTGTCGGTGGTGCCCGAACCGAGGCTATCAAGGTACTGCTCGTTACGCAGTTCCACCTTCATGCGGTCCAGCTTCATGGCGGAGACTTTGATTTTCATCTGAAGGTCGGTCAGTTTGGTCTGGTTGTCAAGTTTCAGCTGTTTCAGCTTGTAGCTGCGCATCTGCTCTTCATCCAGCATCTTTTTGTAGTCGGTTTCGGCACTCTGTAAGTCCAGTTTCAGGATAGGGGTACCGACATCCACACTATCACCACCTTTTCTGTACACTTCCAAAATGCGGGTATTAATAGGTGAATTTATAATTTCCTCGAATGCAGGAACCACTTTTCCGGAGGCACTGACACTGACTTCAATCGTACCCTTGCCTACTTTGGAGAATACAAGGTCTTTCTCCTTCACTCCCGTACGCATCAATGAAATGAGTACACTGACCACTACGATACCTGCCACGCCGATAGCACCGTAGCGGATGATTTTCTTATTGCGTTCTTTATTACGCACTTCTTTCGGAATTTCTCTATCCATATCTTTTAATTTTATTGTTTGCGAACATAACGCTTAATATATACTAAATCCATGCCAAAATCATAACCCCCTGAAAGTAAGCGAAAAGACAAAAAAGAAGGGTGTCCGTTTTCGGACACCCTGTACATTTTCGGATAGCTTCTTTATCTTAATCTCAAGCGGTCTCCCACCTCGGGCACGTATTCCGCATCCTTACGATTCATCTTATAAAGGTTCTTCAGACGAATACCGTACTTTTGGGAAATGGAGTGCATGGAATCGCCGTCCTTCACAATGTAGACAGTATGGGGTTTGGCAGCTTTCTTGCGCTTTTCTTTCAAGTAGATGATGTCTCCCACCTCCAGTGTATATTCTTTATGGAGGTCGTTGTATTTCACCAGTTTCTTCCAGCTGATGTCAAACTCCTTGCCCAACACCTGGAAGGTGTCTCCGTCGCGCGCCACGACATAAGCTATATCGTTGGCAATGTACACCTGATGCGGATTGGCCAGCCAAGGTTTCTTTTTCAGTTCCTTCTCCCAACTGCGGACATCGTGTTTGCTCATGCCACGGCTGTCGTACTTATACAGTTCATAGTCCTCAATAATGGTTATCAGGCGGTTGGCATACGACGGGTCGGTAGCATAGCCGGCCTTCTTCAAGCCGCGCGCCCAACCCTTATAGTCCGTAATCTTCAGTTTGAAAAGAAAAGCATAACGTGCTCCCCGTTTCAGGAAATCGGAATGGTCTTCATAAGAGTCTTTCGGATTGCGATAAGCGCGGAAACATTCATTGCGGGCATCGTCATCATGCCTCACCGTCCGTCCGCGCCAGTTGCCTCCACACTTGATGCCGAAGTGGTTGTTGCTCTTACGCGCCAGCTCGCTGTATCCGGCACCACTCTCCAACAGCCCTTGGGCCAGCGTGATGCTGGCAGGTATCTTATGACGTTGCATCTGCTCCACGGCAAGGGGAGCATACTGTTTGATATACTCATTGTAGCGGGCATTCCGGCGTTGTGCCTGCACTGTTGTAATGGAAATAAAAAGAAATGCTATGATAGCAGTCAGTCTGAAAATCCGTTTCATGCTTAAAATGTTGAGTTCTGCACAAAAGTCCGTAAAAGAATTGAAATAACCAATCTCTTTTCTATCTTTGTAACATTAATTACAATATAACCCTTTGCCTTATGAAAGAATTAAATATCGAAATCGCCGTCAAGATATACGACTATGAAGAACTGGATGCCGCCGACCGCGAACTGATGGATGCCGCCCGCGAGGCTACCAACCGCAGCTATGCCCCTTACTCCCACTTCTCGGTAGGAGCTGCAGCCAGACTGGCAAACGGTATTGTAGTGACCGGCACCAACCAGGAAAACGCCGCCTATCCTTCCGGGCTGTGTGCAGAACGCACCACCCTATTCTATGCCAACTCCCAACATCCCGACCAGGCAGTAACCACCCTCGCCATTGCTGCACGCAACGAGCACGACGAGTTCCTGGAGTCTCCCATCCCGCCCTGCGGCGCCTGCCGGCAAGTGATGCTCGAAACGGAGAAGCGCTTCAAGCAGCCAATGCGGGTGTTGCTGTATGGCAAAAAAGGAATCTACGAGCTGAAGAATGTGGGAGAATTACTGCCACTCTCGTTCGATGCTTCGGCCATGAAGTAACAGAACCAATAAAGTATTAACATCGTGTCTGCAGGAAGTTAATTTCTTGCAAACACGATATTAACTTCTTGCCGACACGATATTAATATCGCAAAAAGCCTTTGTTATTCAGTGGAAATCATTACCTTTGCGCCCACTAACCAATTAATTCCACCGATGAGAATATCCGACTAAAGACAACACATTTCGGTAAACATCACTATCAACATGCTTTTTCAGACTGAACGCTGAGCATCACCTATATAGATGTTTAGCCAATACTGTGTTTGTCTGTACCCCTCCCCTTCGAGAATTTCAATTTCGGGGAATGCTTGCATCTCCCCTATCATTCTTACTTCTAAAAACACAGTAGAAACTTATGAGCTTTATCATTAAAGACCTTAGCTATATCCATGCAGATAAGGAAATCTTGTTTTCACACCTCCACTTGAGTATCAACTCCGGAGATAAAATAGCCCTGACCGGAAATAACGGTTGCGGCAAGTCTACCCTCATGCGCATTTTGGCAGGAGACTTGTCACCAAGTTCGGGAACGGTGCTACGCCCCGAACATCTGTACTACGTGCCCCAGCACTTCGGACAATACGACCGGCAGACAATAGCACAAGCTTTGGGAATCAGCCACAAGCTATCTGCCCTGCATGCCATCCTAAGCGGTGACGCTACCGAAAAGCACTTCAATACGCTCAATGATGACTGGAACGTGGAAGAACGCGCCCAGACTTCTCTCGACAGCTGGGGACTGGACGGTATCCCACTCTCCCGTCCGATGGAAGGACTTAGCGGCGGCGAAAAGACCCGCATCTTCCTGGCAGGCATGGAGTTGCACAACCCAACAGCCATCCTGCTGGACGAACCGACCAACTATCTGGACGCGGATGGACGGGAACGTCTGTATAACTTGATACGACGGACATCGGCTACCGTGCTCGTCATCAGTCACGACCGCACGCTACTGAATCAGTTGCCTGCCATCTGCGAACTCTCCTCCCAGGGATTGACGTATTACAGCGGAAACTACGACTTCTACAAAAAACAGAAGACCCTGCAACAAAACGCCCTCACCCAACAACTAGAAGAGAAGCAGAAAGCCCTGCGCCTTGTACGCAAAGTGGCACGCGAAGTAGAAGAACGGAAGGCCAAACAGAATGTGCGGGGAGAAAAAAACTCCATTAAAAAGGGGATTCCCCGCATCATGATGGGAGCACTGAAAAACAATGCGGAAAACAGCAGTAGCAGACTCAGCAGCATACATGCGGAGAAAGCGGAAAAGCTGCAGACGGAAATGGCAGGCATCAAAAGTTTACTGTCGCAGACGGACAAGCTGAAAACAGACTTCAACACCTCCCATCTGCATACGGGCAAGATTCTGATTACGGCAAGGAACGTCAACTTCCATTATCCCGACCATACAGCCTCCCCCGCAGAAACACCCCACACGGAGACGGCTGCAAAGAGTCTCTGGGCTTCTCCCCTCACCTTCCAGCTAAGAAGCGGCGACCGCCTCAGCCTGAAAGGAAAAAACGGCAGTGGAAAAACAACCCTGCTGAAACTCATCATGGGCGAATTGCACCCCACCGACGGAGTGATGGAGCGTGCCGGCTTCACCTCCGTCTATCTGGACCAAGAATACTCCCTCGTCCGTAATGAGCGCAGCGTACTCCAACAAGCAGAAGCTTTCAACCACCGCCACCTGCCGGAACATGAAGTGAAAACCATCCTCAACCGTTACCTCTTTCCCCGCGACGTGTGGAACAAGCCGTGCGGCAAACTGAGTGGCGGCGAAAAGATGCGCCTCTCCTTCTGCTGCCTGATGATTGCCGACAATACCCCGGATATGTTCATTCTGGACGAACCCACCAACAATCTGGACATCGAGAGCATAGAAATAATAACGGCAACGATACGCGACTACGCCGGCACCGTAATTGCCATCAGCCACGACCGGGAGTTTCTGAAAGACACCGGCATCGAACGGGAGATACTTTTGGAATGAATCAGTAATTTAGGTAACAACAACCGTAATTTGTATACTGCCATTCTCATAAAACCTGCCTATTTTTGCAGCACGTAATCATTTACTAACTAACGAACAACGAATATGAGCAAAAAAGTATTAATCCTCTCCTCCAGTCCCCGCAGGAATGGAAACTCCGACCTCTTGTGCAATGAATTCATGCGCGGTGCCGCAGAGGCCGGACATCAAGTAGAAAAGATTTTCCTGAAAGACAAGCACATCAACTACTGCACGGGATGCAGCGTATGCAGCATGTACGGCAAACCCTGCCCGCAAAAGGACGATGCCGCCGAAGTGGTGGAAAAGATGATTGCCGCCGACGTCATCGTCATGGCAACTCCCGTATACTTCTACACCATGAGCGCGCAGATGAAGACACTGATTGACCGTTGTTGCGCACGCTACCTTGAAATAAAGGACAAGGAGTTCTACTTCATCATCGCCGCCGCCGAAGAAAGTGTCCCCATGATGGAGCGTACCATCGATGGTTTCCGTGGCTTCCTCGACTGCCTGGAAGAGCCCAAAGAATGCGGCACCATTTATGGCGTGGGTGCCTGGAAGGTGGGCGAGATAAACGACAAGCCTTCCATGCACGAAGCCTACGAGATGGGAAAAAAGGTATAAAGAACGAATACTAATCGCTATACAATACATTTATGCTACGTACCATCAGACTGACCCTTGCCGTCATCTTCTTCGCACTCATCACGCTGTTGTTCCTCGACTTCACGGGAACACTGCATGCCTGGTTCGGATGGATGGCGAAAATACAATTCCTGCCGGCCGTGCTGGCACTGAACATCGGTGTAGTGCTGTTTCTTGCAGTGCTGACCTTGGTATTCGGACGCATCTACTGCTCCGTCATCTGCCCGTTGGGAGTATTCCAGGACATTGTTTCCTGGCTCTCCGCCAAACGGAAGAAGAACCGTTTCCGCTACTCGCCTGCACTGAAATGGCTACGCTACGGTGTGCTGGGAGTATTCGTACTTGCCATTATCGGCGGACTGAACTCTTTTGTCGTGCTGCTGGCCCCTTACAGCTCATACGGGCGCATCGTTTCCAGCCTTTTCTCCCCACTCTACCAGTGGGCAAACAACGGACTGGCCTACCTGGCCGAACGTGCTGACAGCTATGCCTTCTATGAAACGGATGTATGGATGAAGAGTCTCCCTACCCTGCTGATTGCCACGGTCACTCTGGTGGTCCTCATCGTGCTGGCATGGCGAGGTGGACGTACCTATTGCAACACCATCTGTCCGGTAGGTACAGTGCTTGGTTTCCTCTCGAAGTATTCCTTGCTGAAACCGGTGATTGACACAAAGAAGTGCAACAACTGCGGACTTTGTGCCCGCAACTGCAAGGCATCGTGCATCAACATCAAGGCACACGAAATAGATTACAGCCGTTGCGTGGCATGTATGGACTGCATCAACAAGTGCAGGAAAGGTGCCATCACTTACACACGCCGCAAGTCGGCCTCCGCTGCAGTCTCCCAGGACTCCCCCGTGGCACCGGAGCAGGTAAACGACGCCCGCCGCGCATTTCTCTCTACAACTGCCGTGTTTGCTGCTACGGCAGCCCTCAAGGCGCAGGAGAAGAAAGTGGACGGTGGACTGGCTGTCATCGAGGACAAAAAAATCCCCGAGCGCGCCACTCCCATCACTCCTCCGGGCTCACTGAGCGCCCGCCACTTTGCACAACACTGCACAGCCTGCCAGCTCTGCATATCGGTATGTCCCAACCAAGTGCTCCGTCCTTCTTCGGACTTGACAAAACTGATGCAGCCGGAAATGTCCTACGAACGCGGTTACTGCCGCCCCGAATGCGCCAAGTGTGCGGAGGTGTGTCCTACCGATGCCATCCATCTGACGAGCCTCGCCGAGAAATCGGCCGTCCAAATCGGTCATGCCGTATGGATTAAGGAGAATTGCATCTGCATCACAGACAAGATGGAATGCGGGAACTGTGCCCGCCATTGTCCGGCCGGTGCCATACAGATGGTTCCTTCAGACCCGGAAGACGAAGCCTCCATCAAGATACCGGTAGTCAACGCCGAACGCTGCACCGGATGCGGAGCATGCGAGAACCTTTGTCCGTCGCGTCCGTTCAGTGCCATTTATGTGGAAGGCCATGTGATGCACAGAACTGTCTAAAGCAGCTTTATCACCCAAATATCCATTTATAATTTCAGTCCTATCACAATGAAAGAAGACAAGAACAAGATAAACCGCCGCGATTTCTTCAAGCTCGCCGGTGCAGGAACGCTTGCCTCGGCAGCAGCCCTGTACGGCTGTTCGGGCAACAAGAACAACGGGGAGAGCGAATCGGCCGCGCTGGGCGAGATACCAACCGACAAGATGACCTACCGTACCAATCCCAACACGGGCGACCGGGTTTCCCTGCTAGGATACGGATGCATGCGATGGCCCACCCGGAAACGTGCCGACGGGAATGGAGACGAAATAGACCAGGAAGCCGTGAACGACCTGATAGACTATGCCATTGCTCACGGAGTGAACTATTTCGACACCTCTCCCGCCTATGTGCAAGGTCTGTCGGAGCGCGCCACAGGCATTGCCTTAAAACGCCATCCACGGGAGAAATTCTTCCTTGCCACAAAGCTGTCCAACTTCAGTCCCAGCACGCACAGCCGCGAAGAGTCCCTTGCCATGTATCACCGCTCCTTCCGCGACCTGCAAGTGGACTACATCGACTACCTCTTGTTGCACGGCATCGGCATGGGCGGCATGGAAGCCCTCCGCTCCCGCTATCTGGACAACGGCATGCTGGACTTCCTGCTGAAAGAGCGTGAAGCCGGACGCATCCGCAACCTCGGATTCTCCTATCATGGAGACATCGAAGTCTTTGACTACCTGCTCTCCCGCCACGACGAACTGAAATGGGACTTCGTACAAATCCAACTGAACTACGTGGACTGGCGACATGCCAAAGAAGTGAATACCCGCAACACGGATGCCGAATACCTATATGCCGAGCTGGTGAAGCGCAACATTCCCGCCGTTATCATGGAGCCGCTGCTGGGCGGACGCCTATCCCGCCTGAACGACCACTTGATGGCACGTCTGAAACAACGCCGTCCGCAGGAGAGCGTAGCTTCCTGGGCCTTCCGATTCGCAGGTACTTTCCCCGATGTGCTGACCGTACTAAGCGGAATGACGTACATGGAGCATCTGCAAGACAACCTGCGTACCTTCTCCCCGCTTGTTCCATGTACGGAAGAGGAGTTTACCTTACTGGAAGATACCGCCCAGCGAATGCTGCAATACCCCACCGTGCCGTGCAACGACTGCAAATACTGTATGCCGTGCCCCTATGGACTGGATATTCCAGCCATCTTGCTGCACTACAACCGCTGCATCAACGAGGGCAACGTGCCGCAGAACAGCCAAGACGAGAATTACCGCGAGGCACGCCGCGCCTTCCTGATAGGCTATGACCGCAGTGTTCCCCGTCTCCGCCAAGCCAACCGCTGCACCGGTTGTGGCCAATGCAACCCACACTGTCCGCAAGGCATCGACATCCCGGCGAAACTGCAGGAGATAGACCGGTTTGTGGAAGCGCTGAAGCAGGAAACCCTTTAACGGAGTTATCTTCCACATCCGTTTTCATTTCGAGGATTACCAATCATATACAGATTCATCTTTTTGTATAACTTTGCAGAAAGAACCATAGATAAACGATGAATAAAAAGATTTTAACCGCAATTTTAATAAGTATCGCCCTTCCGGGTAGTATGCTGTCCGCACCTGCCGACAGCCTCCGGCTGAAAAGCTACAAGCTTGATGAAGTCGTGGTGACCGGGACAAGAAATGAAACAGACATCCGCCACCTGCCAATGACCATCTCCGTAGTGGGCCGCCAGCAACTGGAACAGACCTACCAGCCCTCCATCCTGCCTGCACTGACCGAGCAGGTGCCTGGACTTTTCACCACAAGCCGCGGCATCATGGGCTACGGCGTATCCACGGGAGCCGCAGGAGGCATGAGCCTGCGCGGTATAGGCGCCGGAGTAAACGCAGCCGGAGGACCTACAACCAGCCTGCTGGTGCTGATAGACGGACATCCGCAATACATGGGCCTGATGGGGCATCCCATCGCCGACGCCTACCAGAGCATGATGGCCGAACGGGTGGAAGTGCTGCGCGGTCCCGCCTCCGTCCTCTATGGGTCCAATGCAATGGGCGGGGTTATCAACATCGTCACCCGCAAGATGCAGGAGGACGGGGTGAAAACCAATGCGCAGATAGGATACGGTTCCTACAATACCCTGCAGACGGAAGTCTCCAACCGCGTGAGGAAAGGGCGTTTCAGCAGCGTGGTGACCGGCTCGTACAACCGTACCGACGGACACCGTGACGACATGGAGTTTGAGCAGTATGGCGGATATGCCAAACTGGGATACGACTTCAGCGACACCTGGAAGCTGTGGGGCGACGTGAACATCACCCGCTTCAACGCCTCCAATCCCGGCGAAGCCGACAATCCGTATATAGACAACGACTCGCGCATCACACGCGGCATGACCTCCTTCGCACTGGAAAATCGTTACGACCGCACTTCCGGCGCCGTGAGCTTCTTCTACAACTGGGGCCGGCACAGGATTAATGACGGCTACCATCCCGGAGGAGAGCCCCAGAAGTCGCACTTCAACTCCAAGGACCGGATGCTGGGCATATCGTGGTATCAAAGCGCCACGCTCTTCACCGGCAACCGCCTGACCGTAGGTTTCGATTACCAGCACTTCGGCGGAGAGTCCTGGAACAAGGTTGTCGCCATCGACGAGGCAAAACCCGGACAGCAGATTGGTGACCGCATCCCCGGCGTGGACAAGCAGATGGATGAATTTGCAGGCTATGTGGATTTCAGGCAGGACATCAACAGTTGGCTTTCACTGGACGCCGGTGTCCGCATAGACCACCATTCGCACGTGGGCACGGAATGGATTCCCCAAGGGGGACTGGCTTTCCATCTGCCGCGGCAGGCAGAACTGAAAGCAATGGTGAGCAAAGGATTCCGTAACCCCACCATCCGGGAGATGTACATGTTCCCTCCACAGAACCCCGATTTGAAAGCGGAGAGCCTGATGAACTATGAACTCTCCTTTACGGGGCAGCTTTTGGGAGGGGCCATGTCCTATGGGGTGAACCTCTACTACATCAACGGGGACAACATCATCATGACGGACCCTGCCCTGCGCAAGAACGTCAACTCCGACGAGATAGAGAACTGGGGTGTGGAAACCAACCTCGGATACCGCATCAACCGCCACTGGCAGATAAACGCCAACTACAGCTGGCTGCACATGGAGAATCCGGTACTGGCTGCTCCCGAGCACAAACTTTATGCCGGTGCGGACTTTACGCAAGGACGCTGGAGTCTGTCTACCGGTATACAATACGTGAAGGGGCTTCATACCTCAGTCACCCCGAGCAAGGAGAAGCAGGAAAGCTTCGTACTCTGGAACCTGCGTGCCAACTACCGTCTGTGCAGTTTTGCCGACGTCTTTGTCAAGGGCGAAAACCTGCTGGCGCAACGCTATGAAATCAATGCAGGCTTCCCCATGCCGAAAGCCACGGTGATGGGAGGCGTAAATATCAACTTTTAATACTGTTGCGAAGGAGTATATTCTACTCGATAGATATGGTCGAAGAATGGTGCCCACTCATTGTCCGTGATGCCAATCTGCAGACCGTAGAAGTGTGTACCGGCTTCCCGACAGCGACGAATCTCCTCCATAAAGGCAGGTGAAGAGTGAGGAATCTTGAAGTCGCTGACCCAAAGCACATCAGCATTCATATACTCCTTGCCTTCTTTGAGCAGGCGGAACGTGGCTTCCAGCATACGGGTGGCATCTGTATCCCCGCAAGCTGTCTTTGAGAAGAATTCGAGCAGCCTTGCCCGCTCTTTCCTTACGTCAATCGGATGAATGGAGACGGAAAAGGCTATCAGAAAGCAGTTCCGCCGTTGACGGTCGGCTATCTCCAGGAGCTTTATCAGCAGGGAGTGGGCAATCTTCTCCGGCTTGCCAGCCATGCTTCCCGAGGTGTCTAGACAGACAATCATCGGACCTTTGGGACGGGCAGGCTTGGTTTCGATGCGCCGGGCAGGCTGCATGATTTCCGATTTATAACGGAAGGTCTGGAGCTTGCGAGTAAGGTATTTGTAGACGAACAAATCTTCCAGTTCACTGTCAGCGGAATGGGCAAGCTCAATGGGAAGCAGGGTATTGAGGTCGTTGCCGGTACTGATGCCCAGGATGTCACATTTGGAGGAGTGCTCCATTTTGTAGACGTTTCCCTCGGCAACGCGGATTTGCTCACGTCCTTCGTCGTCTGCCATACGCCCCATCTTGCGGGCCACTTTCACTATCTCGGGGCAAGAGCGCTGGATGCGCACGATTTTCCGTATACGCTCAAAGTCGACAGTATTCCACAAGCCGCTCATCATGCCCCAGGTCTGGAAGAATTCGTCCTTATCCACCCGGTTCTGGCGGATGTACTCGGGGATGTCTTTCAGATTGGAACGGAGCCTGCGCTCGAGGGCATCTTTGCGGAAAGCAATCTCTTTCTCCTTTTCTTCGTGCATCTTCAGTTGGAAGGCGTCTTCCCAGTCGTCCACCATTTTCTCCCAGACTTCATCGTCCGCATATCCTCCTTCTGTACTGAAGTGGCTGCGGTAGAAACGGGAGTCGAAGCCGTACTCCCGGTATTTGTCGGAAATCTGCTGGAGCAAGGCTTGCCAGCCGTCTTTCCGCTTTGCCATGGACCATTCCAGCACGAGTTTCATCCCGGTCCGTTCCGACTGGCTTTTCCGGAGGTTGTACCTCTCCTTCTCCAAGTTCAATTGGATGAACTGAATCATGGTGTCGTAAAAGATACGTGCACAGACCTCATCGCCCAGCACCTGCACCTTGACCATGGAGTCGTTCATCACAGAGAGTAGATAGGCATACAAGGGCTCGGTATCCGTCTCTGCGCACTCTCCGGTGGCAACGAAACGGTCCAGTGCCTGCACATAGAAGGCGGTGTCATATCGGGTGACGGTGGTGTTCATCTTCTTCTTGGTTACTGGAGGATTATTCGTCTCCATATCTCAGTTTGCGCATGTCCACACGCGCCCAGGCTATTTCCTTACGGACGATGGAGACGTATTGAGCTACGCTCTTTTTGTCTTCTTCGGAGACGAAAAGGTTGTCGGACAAATCTCTTACCAGGCGGTCTATGCTGGTGGCGGCGGCGTCCAGTTCCGTCTCGTAGTCACGGTCGGTGACGGAGAGGTTTCCCAGCCAGAGTTGTTGCTCCTCACCTCGTTGCAGACGCCGCATGGGGAAGCGCACACCGTTGATGTAGAGATGCTTGTCGTCGCGGTAGAGGGTGACGCGTTCGGTGCCTTCCTCTTTCACGGCGCCGGTGTCGGCAAAGGCGCGGATGATGGTACGCTTGGGATTGATGGGGTCGGCATACATTACGCCCAAGGTGGGGGCATCTTTGGCGCTGTACTCCTTCAGATTTCTGTAGTCCACGATAAAGATGTAGGTGTTGCCCGTACCATGTTTCTCCACCTGGTAGTAGAAATGTTCCGTTATCAGCAGGTCATCGTCCCTACGGTCGCCGGCAAGGCGGGCTTTGTCGAGGGCTTCGCGCACACGGCTGACTTTCAAATCGGATTTCAGCGAGGAGGCGATACCGGCAATCTGTTTTGTGTGGGACACGAATAAGGCACGGATAACGATGTCACGGATGGCAACGCTCTCATCAGGCTCACTCCATAGGCAGTGGTAGACGGGAAGCAGGTCGGTCATGGAGACTTCCGTGCGGCCGTGGACGAAGGCGGAGGTCTTGAGCAGCTTCACGATGTTCTTCCAGCGGCGGTCGCTGACGTAGACATTGCGGCGCAGGTCGGAGTCTTGCATCTCTACGCTTGTCAGTCCGTGGCGAATGGCTGTGATGCAGGAAAGAACATCGAGAGGCAAGGTTACGCGGCGTATCTCAGCTTGCCATTCGGCATACTCGCGGTCGGAGATTTGCCATTCGCAGGCAGTCGTTTCCGGATGGTCGGCAGAATCGTCCAGCAGCATTTTGTAGAAAGACTCTTCCTGCTTGACGCAGGTGCAGAGAATGCGGATAAGGAAGCGGTCCCATAGGGCTTCCAGTCCCTCGCCTTGAGCGGGCAGTTCGTTACTGGCAGCTACGAGCAGTTTGAGGGGGAGATGCAGTTCCTTGTCGCCATTGCGGAAAAGTTTCTCGTTGATGACGGTCAGCAGAGTGTTCTGTATGGCAGGGCCTGCTTTCCATATTTCGTCCAGAAACACGACATCGGCTGTGGGCAGATAGCCGTCGATGGCACGTTCATACTTGTCGGATTCTTTCAGTCGGCTAATGCTGACAGGACCGAAAATCTCGTCGGGCGTAGAGAAGCGGGACATCAGGTATTCAAAGGCACGGGCATCTGTAAAAGCAGACTTTAGCCGCCTGGCTACCATTGACTTGGCTACTCCCGGAGGTCCCAGGAGCAGGATGCTCTCGCCTGCCAGAGCTGCCAGCAGGGAAAGGTTTATTTCAGTTTCTTTTTCGTATACTCCCCGGTTCATTTCGGAAAGGAGGAGACGAATGCGTTGGGTTATTTCCACAATATGATTTATTTATAGTCAGTACTCATGTATAAAGAAAAGTGTGTAAAGATACAAAATAGTAGGGAAATCAGAGAGAGTCTTATTAAGATTCACTATCTTTGGAAAACAAATACACACAGACACGCACACACACGTTGTGATTTGCTTTCATTTTAGTATCTTTGAACCATTGGAAACAGCACTGTATCAGGTTGAACGCCCCTAAAGAATGTTGTGATTTGCTTTCATTTTAGTATCTTTGAACCATTGGAAACAGCAATCATGCAAGGCAACAACGCTTTGACATCGTTGTGATTTGCTTTCATTTTAGTATCTTTGAACCATTGGAAACAGCATTATTCTACTTTCATATACCCGTTGGAAAGTTGTGATTTGCTTTCATTTTAGTATCTTTGAACCATTGGAAACAGCGCCAGTGCCAAAGCTGAACGGGATAAAATCGTTGTGATTTGCTTTCATTTTAGTATCTTTGAACCATTGGAAACAGCCCGAGAATTGGAAACTGTTTAAGAGCATTCGTTGTGATTTGCTTTCATTTTAGTATCTTTGAACCATTGGAAACAGCCAACGAAGATTTCATCAGTATAAGCGTACAGTTGTGATTTGCTTTCATTTTAGTATCTTTGAACCATTGGAAACAGCTTACCTGTATGAGTTCACACGGCTTGTCGTGTTGTGATTTGCTTTCATTTTAGTATCTTTGAACCATTGGAAACAGCTTGAGCGTATAAACCCCCCTTTTTGTTTCGGTTGTGATTTGCTTTCATTTTAGTATCTTTGAACCATTGGAAACAGCGGTTCACTTGCATTCATACCGCTTTCTGCCGTTGTGATTTGCTTTCATTTTAGTATCTTTGAACCATTGGAAACAGCAGAAACAAAGTGCTATGGCAACAGATTATAGTTGTGATTTGCTTTCATTTTAGTATCTTTGAACCATTGGAAACAGCGTATCCGACTGCCGTAACAGTGAGCGGTGGGTTGTGATTTGCTTTCATTTTAGTATCTTTGAACCATTGGAAACAGCATGTTGGGCATTGGGATATTTGTTCCGGTAGTTGTGATTTGCTTTCATTTTAGTATCTTTGAACCATTGGAAACAGCTCTTTCTTTCCTTTATTGTTTACACCGTACGTTGTGATTTGCTTTCATTTTAGTATCTTTGAACCATTGGAAACAGCGAACCGTGGACAAAAGGTCATTATCAGACAGTTGTGATTTGCTTTCATTTTAGTATCTTTGAACCATTGGAAACAGCTTCAGACAAAATGAGAATATCACTATGCGGTTGTGATTTGCTTTCATTTTAGTATCTTTGAACCATTGGAAACAGCCAAGAGGTTTTAAATCAACAGCATCACCAGGTTGTGATTTGCTTTCATTTTAGTATCTTTGAACCATTGGAAACAGCCTGTATCAGATTTCATGCTTCCGAGAATCAGTTGTGATTTGCTTTCATTTTAGTATCTTTGAACCATTGGAAACAGCCGCCGTTACGCGCATCATGCAGCCGGGGTGTTGTGATTTGCTTTCATTTTAGTATCTTTGAACCATTGGAAACAGCAGATTTGCAGACACGGATTCAGAACCGGTAGTTGTGATTTGCTTTCATTTTAGTATCTTTGAACCATTGGAAACAGCAAACGGAACGAGGAACGCTGCGAAAACCAAGTTGTGATTTGCTTTCATTTTAGTATCTTTGAACCATTGGAAACAGCCTATCATAACGAAAAGAATAGTTACGAAGTGTTGTGATTTGCTTTCATTTTAGTATCTTTGAACCATTGGAAACAGCAAGAAAACAAGGAGCATAAGTAAGAGTAAGTTGTGATTTGCTTTCATTTTAGTATCTTTGAACCATTGGAAACAGCATGCGTTCTCCTTATTCCACATATTTTCCTGTTGTGATTTGCTTTCATTTTAGTATCTTTGAACCATTGGAAACAGCCAGCGAACGGAGTAATACCAGAGTACACTCGTTGTGATTTGCTTTCATTTTAGTATCTTTGAACCATTGGAAACAGCTTAACATATTTTATGCACACCTGCACAGTAGTTGTGATTTGCTTTCATTTTAGTATCTTTGAACCATTGGAAACAGCAAGGTCTACAGTATTTAATCATATCCTTAAGTTGTGATTTGCTTTCATTTTAGTATCTTTGAACCATTGGAAACAGCTCTTCCTATAAAAAGAAGATGTCGAAAGCGGTTGTGATTTGCTTTCATTTTAGTATCTTTGAACCATTGGAAACAGCAAATTAACAATAGATGCTTTGGGAGAATTGTTGTGATTTGCTTTCATTTTAGTATCTTTGAACCATTGGAAACAGCTTCAGTAAGAATGAGAATATCGCTATACGGTTGTGATTTGCTTTCATTTTAGTATCTTTGAACCATTGGAAACAGCGCACGTGGCATATCTGGCTGAACCGCCCCAGTTGTGATTTGCTTTCATTTTAGTATCTTTGAACCATTGGAAACAGCTGTTGTTAATGGTGCGTTTACCACTACTCGTTGTGATTTGCTTTCATTTTAGTATCTTTGAACCATTGGAAACAGCTCCGTTGTGATTTCCAATGTTGCCGTCGTGGTTGTGATTTGCTTTCATTTTAGTATCTTTGAACCATTGGAAACAGCTCATCTTCTTGCTGCCGTAGCTCATCCATGTTGTGATTTGCTTTCATTTTAGTATCTTTGAACCATTGGAAACAGCCCTGCTTCAACTCGTCACGCTGATATACAAGTTGTGATTTGCTTTCATTTTAGTATCTTTGAACCATTGGAAACAGCCGGTGAGTACGAATATGCTGACCAATGTGCGTTGTGATTTGCTTTCATTTTAGTATCTTTGAACCATTGGAAACAGCCGACTTTGCGTGCCCCGGTGGTTGCCATACGTTGTGATTTGCTTTCATTTTAGTATCTTTGAACCATTGGAAACAGCAATGCTTTGTCATCTACTACATCGGTAATCGTTGTGATTTGCTTTCATTTTAGTATCTTTGAACCATTGGAAACAGCAGTGACGGGTACATACGTTGTTAAATCTTAGTTGTGATTTGCTTTCATTTTAGTATCTTTGAACCATTGGAAACAGCCGTATGAGTGGGATATCGGAGTCAATGTCGTTGTGATTTGCTTTCATTTTAGTATCTTTGAACCATTGGAAACAGCCTATGGGGGTGATGTGGACGCACTCCTATCGTTGTGATTTGCTTTCATTTTAGTATCTTTGAACCATTGGAAACAGCCCCGTTACCAACAAGACAATCGGTGGTGAGTTGTGATTTGCTTTCATTTTAGTATCTTTGAACCATTGGAAACAGCCGCTTCAAAGACAGCTACGGCAGCAGTTGAGTTGTGATTTGCTTTCATTTTAGTATCTTTGAACCATTGGAAACAGCTACGAGGTAGAGGCTATTCAGTACGATGGTGTTGTGATTTGCTTTCATTTTAGTATCTTTGAACCATTGGAAACAGCTCATAAGCGATTGATTTGCTGCAAATATACGTTGTGATTTGCTTTCATTTTAGTATCTTTGAACCATTGGAAACAGCTGATTACAAGTAACAATCTAATATTCAAACGATTACACATAGTGTTAGAATATAAAAAAAGAATGCTGCTTCTAAAAAAATCCCGCCATTGCGCGGGATTTTTTTAGAATAATTCTAATTGTTGTCCAGGCGTATTCACATCCACAGTCTTTTTCCCATAAAAAAGTGCTATATTTCCAAATTGCTTGTCCGTAATGCACATAATTCCGACACTTCCATAGTCCGGTAAGAAAGATTTAACTCTTTTTATATGTACCTCCGCATTCTCACAACTCGCACAATGACGAACATATATAGAGAACTGGAACATCGTAAATCCATCCTTTTGCAGATTTTTTCTAAATTCCGCATACGCCTTTTTATCCTTCTTGGTTTCGGTAGGCAAATCAAACAACACTAATACCCACATAATGCGATATTCACTAAACCGGTCCATCACATCTCTGGATAGGATATTTTACGCAACTCACCACTGAAACATTTATACAGAGAAGCCGTAGTCTGCCCAACAGCTACCATCAACGGACTACGTTTTCCCGAAATAACAGTCTCTAATGTAGGAATTGTCAGTAACCTCGCTTTCAATTCTCTCGTCAATTCAACACAATTCGGTTCTGCTTCCTTGAATATATCATATACCAACCTATCCACATAAGGGCGATAAGGTTCCATTATATCATCTGCCAGACAATAAGCATTATAACGATTATGATGATGTATTCCCAAAGTAGGTAGAAGCCCACTTGTCACCAAAGCACGAGCAACAACTGCCCTCAAAATAGCATACCCATAATTTAACAAATTATTAGGAGGAATACCTTCTCTATCCCTTGTAAAGCCTTCTATTTTAAACAAATTCTTCCAATAATAAGCAGCTGCACGAGCCTCCAAATTATCAGAATCTCCACTCTTTACATCTGCAGCCCACACCTTCATACACTTTATTTCTTCTCCAGCACATTCATGCAATACTACCGTCTGATTCTCTATTTTGGCTTTTATTGTTTGCTGCCAAAGTTGTTTCATCAATGGTAGAGACGCACCAAGTTGATGACGAAACCTTTCATTTTGTGTAGTATTCCCATACAAAGGAAGCATTAAACCAACCGGCATACTTTTAGAATCGCAGGTTATGACTGCACAATTATTCTCAAGCAAAGCTTCCAATACTCCCGAAGTAATGGTTATCTGCTTATTGTCCAACACCACTACTCCAATATCTTCTATTGGCTTAGTCACTTCGGACATTCGTTTGAACCCTTCGGGTAAAGCACTGTTCTTCACCACCTCCGGCAATTTAATCACCAACTGGGCATTTTTTAAAGACAAATAGACCGGATTCCCAAAATAAAGTGTTTTCTTAATCATAGCATATAGACTTTACAAGTTATTCATTCATCATTTTCAAGAAAAGGAAGCTCTAAAGTATCATTCTGTTTATCAGAATCCAACAGAAAATTTTCAGGAGAAACAACACTTCTACCCAACTCTTTTTCAGCTTGTTCACGTGCTACTCCGGCTACATTTCCTCCACGTTGTGCTACTTGCTTACTTTTAGTAAATGTATCTGGTTTTTCTTTCTGAGAAATTTCCGTTGTGACACGTTCTCCAAGCATTGTAAATATCAACTCCAAATCAGACATGTGGTCACGAAGATTCTGATTTTTCTTCGTCAGCCCCTTATATATTTTATAATCCGAAGGAGTCAATCCAAACGTTGCTCTAGATATTTCTGCCGTAAGAATGGCATAATCACTTTTTTCCGTGATTCCCCTTTCTTTCCATTCATCCGTCAAATTCTGACGAATGGCGATTCCTCTCAAACGTTTGTCAATCCAATCTTTTGGATAACCTTTTTGCTCATATAGTTCTTTCATGCGCTCTTGAGCCAATTCCGGATTTTCTATTTCCTGTACACGCTCATAACCTACTTGTGCTAACCAAAGCTTGAAAGGTTCAGCTTTAGGAGAAGGAATAGATTGAATGATACGGAATAAAGCCTGCACATTTGCCGCCAACGTTTTTCGTTTTTTTCCTGTATCTGTCACCATTTCTACCTGGGGACAAGTTGTCCCCAGGTAAGTAGCCAGTTCTTCATCCCGTTTTCGCATCTTCTTCAGATAATCCGTAGGATTCACACTATCAGTCAATACACCAACTACATCTACAACAGAGAAATACCATTGCTGTTCTTCCTCGTTCCATACGGAACGGATCTTTTTCTCTTGAAACAACTTTATATTATTCATTTACTCTATACTTAACTTCTATAATACGGCCTAACCTATCAACTTTTACTGGAATACAAATATTCTTTATCATTTCACCATCCCATGATTTTTCTGCTTTATTATTAGAACCTAATTCTTTAGTGGAAATAATAGCATTTGATATACTTTGAGGTATAAAAAAGCATTGATTACCAGAAGATGAAACCATCTTATAAATCCTCCCCCTATCTATCGGTTCATTTATCCTACCAAAATCCCGCTCTTCTTCGGTTGGCAGATATACCAAATCATTAGGAGACAGCCAAAACAATAATTTATCTCCCTTTTCATTTCTGTCCGGTACAGGAACAAGCCCTTGCTTCTCACGCTCTATAACCCAATTTAAAGGAATAGTCTCATACGTTCTGTTTCCATCTTCTGTTATGTAAATAGCAAAGAACAAGTTAGTACCTTTAGCAGCTTCCACCCATTTGGCACCTTTATTGCCAAGTACACCGACTTTAAATTTATTTCCACGCGGTTCATACACCCTCACCTTATATATAGGCTGATGTCCTTTACCATCATTCAGTTGTAAAAGATTACGGTTCATTTCTTCTATACCTTCTGCAGAAAAAGCCAACTCCGCCTTTCCTTCTTTTGATTTCAGATGATTCAGGAGTATTTTCTGTATGCCAGTATCCGTCACCGATGCTATCTTCTTCTCATTGAAAGTTGAGTCCAATGATTTACGTACTGCAACTAAAGGTTCAGTAGTATTTTCCGTAAAATAATAAACAGCGACTTTGGCTATATCCAGCTCTTTCCACAAGAAAGCATTCTCTTTGAAATATTTTTCAATTTTCTTCTTATCATACTTATATGATAACAATTCAAGAACCTTATTTTTTACTCTTTTGTCAACAATCATAGAAGGAGTATCCAAAGCGACAGATAGGCGTACCACCTTTACCTTTCTTAAATTTACCGCTCCAAAAACCGTATCTTTGTGCATCGGTTTACGGATAGCCCAACTATCACCGATTTTCTGTTTCTCATAAACACGAGTCCCATTTGCATCAAAATGTTGATAGATATTGGTTGTTTTATTTATTATACGCAAATTCTGTTTCAAGCTAACTATTATCCCACTCAACGCTTCCCTTGCATCTTGCGTAAAAGTAGTCCATGGTTTCTTTATAATCCATCTATAATTACCATTACCATCCCCCCTACTCTTATCACACAACAGTCTCTGCAAATCATAACGGGAAATTTTCGCATTCCGGCTTGCAGACTCATTATTCAGATAGTTTACATGATTCCGTGTAGCACAAGCTATTACTATTGCATCCATAGCATGATGCCGATGGTCTATACGCTTCTTACTGAATCCTTTCTGATATTCAAGGGGCACTGCTGTTTGAAAAACTTTTTTTCCGTCTTTATTCTCCCAATGTCCAAAACACTGGGTTTCGGTCAAAGCATTTAAACGTTCAAAACGAGGACTTACAATACTATTCCAGACGTCATTCATGCCCCAATCCTTTTTCAGCCTGTCCGTCACGCTTCCTGTACAAACTAATATGTTTTTTGAAACAGCCTCCGGTTCATATTCACCGCTATCATTCTTTTCACGAACGATATTCGACAAAAGTCCTTTGACAACCTTACTGATATACCGGCTATCGTTTAATTGGCGTTCAATAAATTGCTCGGGAATATCATCCATCAACAATTTCTTCATTTTTATGCCCGATTTTGCATATTGTTCTTTTACAAAACGTTCGTAACTATCCACAGAAAAGATTTCTACTGTCTTTCCAAAACCCACTTCCACTTTCTGTCCATGATGATTCTTGATAAACTCATATCCCAGTTGATTATCTTTCAACTTGTTCACAGCAGATTCACATATCACTTTGTTAGAGAATGAATCATCAAAATAGCGGGATTGAGGTATAACATGTTCTATCTCATACGCAGCAGTAAATAATTTAGCCAAAGGTATCAGCTCACCGGTATAAGGTGAACGATATTTCTGTTCCAGCCATAATTTATAACGCAAGAATTCTGATTTCGTCGGTAATTTACTGGTATTGAATTTTTTCAATATCACATCTATATCTTCCGGAATCTGTTCTTCCCCCTTTAAAACTGCATCCTCATAAATCCGCAATATTTCTTGTTGACTTGGTGAATAGGGACGGACATTCTCTACCCCATATTCCGGATTCACAAATTCAGCAAGCAATGCCTTTATACGTAAATTGGCATTTTCATTCTCCAGAATCTGAGTAGTCATTCTTTTTCGCTTGTCCGCAGGATTTTTCATCTCGCGCCCTAACTCAATATGGATTTCATCAATTTTCCCAACCTGTTTCCAAATATCCCTGACAACTCTCAATGTCTCGGTTATCACTTGTTCTACGATAGGATTTCGTAGTGAATGTTGCTTAAAAGCAGCCAGATAAGCATCAATATCAGCAGGGCTTTCCCATTTGGTTATTTCTTTATCTTCGGAATGACGATTATACACTACATAACAAGCCAACCACAACGGAAGCCTCTTAAAACAAGATATATCCGACAAGTTCATCGCCTTTTCTCTAACCTTGACACCTATACTCTCATCACACTCACCTGCTATTATCCTTTCTATTCTTTCCTTGGTTGTACCATCAATCAACGACATATCCCAATACTTTCCGCACCTCATCAAAGGCAACAACTTCTTTATCGCCTTGGCAGAATAAGCGCCATATTCAGACTTGAAAGGAGGAAACTTCTTGAACACTTCCACAAAGGATTCATTCAATCCGTTCTTAACCGCAAAAGTCGCCAATGCTTTCTCTATTTCCTGCTTGTCACTTACAGAATATAAGATATGCCACAAGGCTGTTTCTTTTTCATCAGATAAAAAGTCAATACCAATACCGGCCTTTTCCAAACGGGAAAGAATCGCATGTCTCGTCTCATTACATGGGTAGAACTTATCCTCGACATAATTCCAACGATAATTATTTATTTCCTTTTTCAGTCCAAACGCAGGATATCTCAGAAAAGCTTTCTGATCTATTTCCTTTCGAGAGTTCAGCCAATCAAATAGAGCCACATAATCATCTTCTGTTTTCAAAAACTCCGTTGTCACATCCACATCCAAATGTAAAGTTCCATTTACTTCCCTTTCCTTTTGATATACCCGAATATTGGAAAGGAAATACCATAAACGGAATTCCTGAAAAAGAGGATGTGACTTGGCTATACACTTTAACGGAGCTGTTTTGATTTCACCTGTTTTGCGGTTTACATATTCATTTTCCTCATAAGGGCAATTAGCTATCAATGACTTTTTGGTTTTCAACGGCCTTTGATAAAACAAGACATCATCTATTAACAAATAGATAAAGTCCCGGTTAGCTATATTTCTCCGTTGCACTTCATTACCCGGATACAACGCTTCAATACACCTCATGTATAAATCTCTATCCTGCAATTCTGCATGAAAAGCACATTGCTTCTGCAAAATAAAGTTCAGTTCCTCCTTGTAAAACTTTCGTTCTACTGTTTTCACCAATTTTCCTATTATCTTTTGTTGTGGCTCCTGCAACAAAGCATCATATATATAACTCCCAATCGTTTTATGAGTACCGGTAATGTCCGCTTCGGTCCTTTTCTTTATTAACATCCAATCATCCTCTTTAGGCGCTCTGAAAGAACGCTTCACCTCACCATACTTATCAAGCTTTGGAGTACCGTCCGGATTTAAGTCAGTAGTGACAATAAACTCTTTTACCCGTCCTTCCCAGTCCAATGGGACATTACTGCTTCTACGATATACCCATCCATTCTCCAGATGTACATTATACCATATATCCCGGCCTTTCTTTTCATCAGTCGCTTCCACCGACAAGACTTTCAATGCATAAAATTCAACAGATTTTCCTGCATTGTCTTCCTCCTCTTCTCCTCTAAGCTGATAATAACCACGTTTCTGATTAAAGTTCAAAAGAATCCATGCCAGTTCTTCTTTACTTATCATTTCTGTCAAAGCTTTCTTACGGAGATAATAAACTGTCCAGTCATAAGGGATTTTTTTACCATCAAAAACCAATGAAGGTTGGTGTTTTGCAAAATCCGCCAACATTTCATTAAACGCTGTCTGAAATAAAAAAGAGTATTTTCCCCATCTATCCTTTACCCATGGCAATTTCGGTTCGCTGCCTGACAAGAATTTACCCGTATGCTTTTCAAAATCTATTCCTTTTAAATAGTGTTCCGGCAGGAAGCCAAGAATCTTCAAAACTTTATGCAACCGTTCACGGCGTAGTAATTGTCGCTCTCTCAATCGACGCACCCCTCTAAAACGGGTTCTTTCAGCTGTCTGTGATACAGAATTCCCTTTGTCAAAGTCTCCCAAGATAGCAGCATCCATCGGAATTATTCTACTGCCAGCCATTTCTATCCAAATTCTCTCGGTCTGTTCTTTAATTACAGAGTTTATTACAGCCCATCCTATACTATTGGTTCCCAAATCCAATCCAAGTATCGTTCTCATAGTATTATATTTTGAATATTTTCTTCAAAGGTATTTTTTTTTTCAATATAAGCATTGTATTTCCATATTTATTTTATACATTTGTCATACTAAAATGAAGCAAGTCACAATAAGGATTATTCCGTTGTGAAAACATTAGGTTCCCTCGTCCTTAACGGGGGATTTTTTATTTCCAAAAACTAATTATCATTCCCAATATCCCTCTTTTGCCGAAAACTAAAACTTTCTTCCCCAAACACTACTCTTCGTATCACTATATTTTATACCTTTGTTCACTAAGAATTAATCGTCCCATACCCATTTCTGTTTCGTCCGACAGCTGTCGGACGATAATTAAACAACTGTTGGACGATAATGCAACAGTTGTCGGACGATTAGTTTTTAGGAAGAAGAAAATTAATCCGCTTAGCGACAAAAATAATTCCCCGAAGCGACGAGAACTGTTTATCGCTATAAACAAAAATAAATATCTTATGAGCGCGTATTACGACCTTTACGAAACGCCTTCGCCCGACGGGAAAGAAGACAAGAAATCACTCCATGCACGTATCTGCCCGAAAAGGACTTATACCCAAAAGGAGTTTGTGGAACATATCGCAACTTTCCAACATCTGCCCAAGAATGTGATAGGGGCAGCATTGGATGCCTGCATTGACGAGTTGTGCGACCTCCTTGCCAACGGAAACATCGTGGAGCTGGGAGAACTCGGATTCTTCAGCACTTCACTGAAATGTTTGCGCGAGACCGACGACGAGAAAAAGAAAATCCGCTCCGAATCCGTCCAATTCCAAAACGTACACCTGCGCATCAGCAGCACGTTCCGCAACAACATCAAGAAGAAAATGACGTTGGAACGTGTACACTCCACTACCAAGAAATCGAAAAAAGTAGTAGAGACCACCGAAGAAACAAGAAAAGCCGAACTGGAACTGTTCCTCAAGCAGAATGTATGTATCAACAAGAACGAATACATCCAGCTAAGCGGACTAACCAGACATGCCGCCATAGACGAACTGAACAACTTCATCCGGCAAGGGTTCCTGCGCCGCCGCGGAATGGGAAGGTCAACGGTCTATGTGCGACAAGAAAAAGACACAGCAAACGAAATTTAGGGGGGCAAGCACAGAGACACAGAGACATAGAAATTAATTTGAAAAGAATCTCTGTGCCTTTGTATTTTCGTGTTCATCCCCCCAAAATAATAAAACAACAAACAATGGAAAAATCAACAGAACCCCAACCCTGCACGCAGTGGTTCGTCTTCTTCAAAGACCAACTGCTGCTGAAAAAAGGATATACAGACAAAGGAGAAATAAAATACAGCGTACCCGTCAGTATAGAGCCTCCTCTGACACCGGAAGCCGGAAGTAATATACACGAAGTGTTCCCCCCCAACGGCAAGCAAGTACGTGCATTCGCCTTGGAACAGCCCGTGGCCGAAACCGATGAATGGGTCATGATAGGCCTGCGCGCATCGTACGACTACATCTCGCCGGACGAGTACCGTTCTGCAGGAAAGGCCTTCCAGATACTCTATTGGGACGAGCACAGCCGCTTCTGCCCCGTGTGTGGCACCGCCATGGAGCACCAGACCCCCATCATGAAGAAGTGTCCCAACTGCGGCAATGAGATGTACCCTCCCGTTTCCACCGCCATCATTGTACTGATACGCAAAGGAGACGAAATCCTGCTGGTGCATGCCCGGAACTTCCGAGGAACCTTCTACGGACTGGTGGCAGGCTTCCTCGAAGCCGGCGAGACACTGGAAGAATGTGTGGAACGGGAAGTTTTTGAAGAAACGGGGCTGAAGGTAAAGAACATCACCTACTTCAGCAACCAGCCCTGGCCCTACCCCAGCGGATTGATGGTGGGTTTCATTGCCGACTACGAAAGCGGGGAGATAAAACTGCAGGAAGATGAGCTAACCGCTGCCGCCTTCTATTCCAAAGACAACCTGCCCGAAATTCCACGAAAGCTGAGTATCGCAAGAAGGCTGATAGACTGGTGGATGGAGAACAATTAAAAATTAAAGAATTAAAAAGAGGGGGGAAGAAATTTAAAAAAGCAAATTGCGGAAAACACACACTCACAAACGAACAACTACGAATGAAACGACTCTCATTCACATCAACCAATCGGTGTGTAACCGCAATCTGCATATACTAAACTTCCCTGCAAACGTTTTGTTCATCAACCATCGGGTTTAAGTCTTTATTTAAGTTTTCTTTCAACACAGAAGCAAAAGGAAGAGGCGCAGCCCTCACGGGTTACGCCTCTCCGAACACTATATACACATTTTTTCCTCTTTCCTATCAAATGCCGAGTGACTTGCGCACTGCCTCCACTTTCTTCTCAGCTTCGGCATCGGCGCTGGCATAGCATTTCGGACAACCCATCTCGCCCTTCACCTCGATATAGAACTTGATTTTCGGTTCCGTACCGGAAGGACGGACAGAAATCTTCGTACCGTCTACTGTGAAATACTGGAGTACATTAGAAGTCTCCGGCATATCCAGCTTGCTTACGTTGCCCTGAGCATCGGTAGCCTCCAGCGTCTTATAATCCTTAATCAGGCTGACAGCCGAACCGCCGATTTCCTTCGGGGGATTGGCACGGAAGTTATCCATCATCGCCTTGATTTCTTCGGCACCGCTCTTGCCGGGTTTCACCACGTTCACGGTGGTTTCCTTAGAGAATCCGTATTCTACATAGATTTCCATCAATACGTCATAGAGTGTCTTGCCCTGGTCTTTGGCCCAAGCACAGATTTCGGCCAGCAAGGAGCAGGCAGAAACCGCATCTTTATCACGGACAAAGTCTTCGGCCAGGAAGCCATAGCTTTCTTCACCACCACCGATATACTGCTGCTTGCCTTCGCTCAGACGGATTTCGCGGGCAATCCACTTGAAGCCGGTATAGCAATCGCGCATTTCAATCTTGTTCTTATCTGCCACAGCCTTGATAAGTTCAGTGGTCACGATGGTCTTCACGATGAAGTCATTCGGCTGCATCTTGCCCATTGCAATACGGTTCTTGATGATGTAGTACAAGAAAATGAGACAAGTCTGGTTACCATTAATAAGCACCCACTCGCCCTTATCGTCCTTGCAGGCCATACCGACACGGTCGGCATCCGGGTCACTTGCCATCACGATGTCAGCGTCAATCTTCTTGGCCAGCGCAATGGCCATGGAAAGGGCTTCGGCATTTTCGGGATTCGGAGAAACCACCGTCGGGAAATTGCCGTCCTTCACCATCTGTTCGGGCACGCAGTTGATATTCTCAAATCCCCACTCCTTCAATGAGTCCGGAATAAGCACGCGGCCTGCGCCATGAAGCGGAGTATACACAATGCTGAGGTCTTTCTGGCGACGGATGACTTCGGGGTCGATAGAGATGGAGTGAACCATGTCCAGATAAACCTTATCCACTTCCTTGCCGATAATCTGAATCAAGTCCTTGTTGCCGTTGAACTTGATGTCGGCCACCGTCACCTTGTTCACCTCTTCGATAATGGCAGTATCGTGCGGAGCAAGCACCTGCGCACCGTCATCCCAATAAGCCTTGTAGCCGTTGTATTCTCTGGGATTGTGGCTGGCGGTAATGTTGATACCGCTCTGGCAACCGAAGTGGCGGATGGCGAATGAAACTTCGGGCGTAGGACGAAGGTCATCAAAAAGATATACCTTGATGCCGTTTGCAGAGAAGATGTCGGCAGAAATCTTTGCGAACTTGTCGCTATTGTTGCGGCAGTCGTGCCCCACAACAACGGAAATATCCTTTTTTCCGGCAAAACATTTGTTCAGATAGTTGGACAAGCCCTGTGTTGCGGCACCTACGGTGTAGATGTTCATGCGGTTTGTACCGGCACCCATGATGCCACGCAGACCACCCGTTCCAAACTCCAGGTCTTTGTAAAAACTGTCTATCAATTCGGTTTTATCTGGATTTTCCAACATGCGTTTCACTTCTGCCTGAGTTTCGGCATCATATGCCGGGGTAAGCCATTTTTCGGCCTTCTCAGTCACCTGCTTAATCAGTTCCTGATTTTCCATAAGACTGTTATTGTTTTAAGGGTTAATATAAACTTTTTTGTAAGACACAAATGTAGAAGAATAAGTTCAAATATCCTAATTTTATTCAGGCATTTTATATCTGTCTCCCGTCTGCTTAACGTACTCTTCAAGGAACTCCTTCGGGTATCCCGGGCGGATTACGCCTGCCGGCTGGCCGATGGAATTACGTTCGAATTGACCGTTTTTCATACGTTTGACAACGCCGTCATTATACTTTACGACAAGAAACTCGCCAAGACGTTTCCAGGTATCGAAAGTGCTTTGGGCGGTCATGTTCGTATAGTTGGTTAGGAATGCCTTCGCTTTGGCAGGGTCTTTTTCCAAAAGTTTGGCAGCAGCAGCCTCAACGCCCTCCTGCGCTTCATTGAAAGTTGTCTCCAACTCTGTCTGAGTGGCACGCACGTCGTCTATCATCAAGTCATAGCGGGGATATACCATATTGGCCACCCAATTGAAAATCCAGAAAGCGGAGTTCCAGGAGAAAGTGATGTAATCGGCGCCGTCCACACGGGTGTAGCATACGGGAACCTTGTCCGTACAGCAATATACGGGCGTAAATACCGTCATGTTGGCATCATCCGTGCCAAACCACAGTACTCCACCGATAGGGTCGGGCAACTCGGAACGCATCTGTGCCACGAATACGAAACCACTCTGCTGGGTGGAGATGGGACGCTCATTGAAATATTCCCGGTCGCCCACTTTGAAAGAGAGTGGAGAAAGGCGGTACGGGGTATGATACGGGCCTGCACCGAAATCTTTGCTGATGTCGAGAGGAGTACCTTCATAATGGTCGCGCATGGCATTTTTCACATCCTGCACGGAAACCTTGCGGTTGGGTTTCACAAACAGAGGCATCGGAGTGTTCGTCTCACCTAATATATAAGGTAAGAACTCGTTACCACGGTCGGTAAACATATTGAAATAGCTCCATACACGGGCCTCGCAATAGCGACGGGCACCAAAATCGAGCGGAGCATAGGCATCGGCAAAACTGAAATCCTTGTTCACACCATCAAAGTAACCCTTCTCACGTGCAAAGGAGATGACGTCGGCAGAGTACATGCAGTTTTCCTTGTCATTCATATTGAACTGATGAATGCGGCTCTGGTTGGCATGTGCGGAGATACAATCATCGGGCACGCGGACAGCTACCCATACGGCACCGCGCACACCGGGTCCCTTGCCAATCATCTCCATGATCCATATCTCGTTGGGGTCGGCAATGGTGAAGGACTCGCCACTGCTGTAATAGCCATATTCCTGCACCAGTTCCGTCATCACCTTGATAGCCTCGCGGGCAGTGCGTGAACGTTGCAGTCCGAGATAAATCAAGCTACCGTAGTCGATGATACCGGTGGTATCCACCAGCTCGGGACGTCCGCCGAATGTCGTCTCACCGATAGTGAGCTGGAATTCGTTCATATTGCCGATGACGTTGTACGTCTGACGGGCCTGCGCTATCTGCCCGAGGTATTTGCCGGTATCCCACTCGTGTATGTCAATCAGCGTGCCTTTTTTGTGCATACCGGCAGGATAATGATATAGCTCGCCGAACAAGCCATAGGAATCGGCAGAATAAGAAACGATGGTAGAACCGTCCGCCGAGGCATTCTTGCCTACAATCAGATTGGTGCAAGCCAGTGCATTCGCCACGGCTGCCACAACAAACAAGACGGAAAGAGTCAGTCTTTTACTTTTCATACTTCTAATAAATTAAGGCCTCACCCCCATCCCCTCTCCGAAAGAGAGGGGAGAAGAGAATGATAGCTTGTTACACATATTTTTATTACACTTATTTATTACACTATATATAGCAAAAGTAACTTCCGACCTCCCCTCCCTACGGGGGAGGGGTCGGGGGAGAGGCTTTACCATACAAATTCAAACTGTTCGGTGGTACAGTTGCCACAGCCATCCGTCACCGTCATCTCCACCACATGCTTGCCGCCTTTCTCCACATGTTTCGGGTCGAGCTCGCACACCAGGTTACCACTGATGGAGTTGGGCTTTCCAAACAAGGCATATTTTCCGTCAATCGTACCCCGATAGGTGTTGATGCCGGTTTCCTTGTCCTTGGCCTTGAAGATGATTTTTCCCGTACGTCCCCACTGAGCTTGGTTCACGGGAGTTATCACCGGCGGAACCGTATCCACTGCCACAGTATAAGTCCCCAAATCCCGTATACGCACTTTCATGACACCATCCTCATACTTACCGCCGATGCGGTATTTTCCACCGCGCGCCGTTACGCCCGCCACATAATATTTGGTCATATCCTCTACCGGACGCCGGCGCAAGCCGATACGCAAATCGCAGGCATCGTGCATCGGAATGCGGGTATCGTTCAACTGATAGGTGAAAGCTATATCACCGCTATCAGCCCGCACGGAATAGTTCAACAGGACGTTATCGCAGAGCATTCCTTTCGGAATGACCAATTCTAACCCCGGTTCCTGCAGATAGTTCACCTTGTCCCACTTGAGGGCGTATTTCTCACGATGTTCCACCGGAGCAATTGTCGTCTTCTGCCCCTGCACCGTGAAGCAGACCTTGGAGGTATTTCCCAGCGCATCGCTCAGCGTATAGACAAACCGGTAAGGGCGTTCTTCGTTGATGTCCACCAGTCCACGGTTACCGTTGGATGCATGCAGCATGCGTAAGTGGTTTCCCGGCTCGATGAAAGACTTCATATACTGGCCGTGTGTCCACGAATTGATATAGCGGTTTTCTTCGTACGCAAAGCGGTCTACCGTACTGCGGAAGACTTCCTCGCCGTCCACTTCGAGAATCACCGTTTTCACGCCATATTTATTCTGCACTCCGTCCATATAATCATAAGCACGGATGCCTGCACCAATCAATCCCCAGGCGGTAATGGGTTTCGTAGGATGTGCCGGAAAAGCCCGTCGCGTCTGCTTACCTTCCACCACTCCTTTGCCCGGCTGAGGAAACAACATGATACCTTCGGCACGCGGGGCAGTCTTGTCCTTCACTTTGTCCATGAAGAAAGGCAGTGGGTCTATATATTCGTCCGTAGCCGTCTCTATCATATCCAGATGCAGGTGCGGACCGAAAGAGTATCCGGTGTTTCCGCTCAAAGCTATTATCTGACCGGCTTTCACGGGATATTCGCCCAAGATATGCACCCCGAGATTATTACTGCCTCTATCTCTATCGTCTCCCTCATCTGACACGGGAGCAGGCTCGGGAATTATCTCTACTTCCCAGCTTTCCTTTTCGTACTGAAGAGCCTTCACTCGCTTTGCCACTTCACCCACAAAGGCGCTAAGATGACGGTAGATGGCGGTATAGCCGTTATCATACACCACATCGAGCACATAGCCCGAGCCGTGGGTGACACGGATACGCGAAATATATCCGTCCGCCAGCGCACGTACCGGTTTGCCTATGGCGCCACCGGTCTTGAAATCCAGTCCGCCATGAAAATGGTTGGCACGTATCTCGCCAAAGTTACCGGAGAAAATGATGGGAAAATCAAAAGGCGGGATGAAGGAGGGCTTGTCTGTATCGGTTTCTTGGGCATAGCCGCTTTGCACACTACCAATAAAGAACAAAAGAGAGAAAAATATAGAATATTTCATATTTTGTACAGTCAATATTATTTTAAATGCATGCAAATATAAAAAGAATAGTTCTCTCTACCTACAGAAAGCTACAATTATCATTGATTAAAACATGCATAAAAATTCTGTTGAAGAACATAGATGCACCGATAACACCCAAGCCGGGAAATCGCTATATTGCGCCATGTTTAACCCCCCAATTAAAACTTTAAGGTTATGATTATCGGAGTACCTAAAGAAATCAAGAACAACGAGAACCGCGTGGGCATGACCCCTGCCGGAGTAGCCGAATTGGTGAAAAAAGGTCATACGGTGTATGTGCAGGCCACAGCAGGCGTAAACAGCGGTTTCTCCGACGATGACTACATCGCCGTAGGTGCAAAGACTTTACCGACCATTGAAGACACGTATGCCGCAGCCGACATGATTGTCAAGGTAAAGGAACCTATTGCACCGGAGTACAAACTGATTAAAAAGGAACAAGTGGTATTTACCTATTTCCACTTTGCAGCCGATAAATTGCTGACCGAAGCCATGATTGAAAGTGGTGCCGTCTGCATCGCCTACGAAACCGTGGAAAAAGAAGACCGTTCACTTCCGCTGCTTACCCCCATGAGCGAGGTGGCAGGACGTATGGCTACCCAAGTAGGAGCCCGCTTCCTTGAAAAGCCACAAGGCGGCAAGGGAAAACTGATGGGCGGAGTAACGGGCGTACGTCCCGCACGCGTACTTATCCTTGGAGGTGGTATCGTGGGCACCAATGCCGCACAGATAGCTGCCGGAATGGGTGCCGAGGTACTGATTGCCGACATCAACCTTCCCCGCCTGCGCTACCTGAGTGAAGTGATGCCGAAAAACGTAAAGACACTCTATTCTTCCACCCATAACATCAAGATGGAATTGCCGAACATCGACTTGGTAATCGGTTCCGTCCTCATCCCCGGTGACAAGGCCCCACACCTCATCACCAGCGAAATGCTGAAGATGATGAAACCCGGTACGGTACTCGTAGACGTAGCCATCGACCAGGGCGGTTGTTTCGAAACCTCCCACCCCACCACGCACAGCGACCCTACCTACATTGTGGACGGAATTGTACACTACGCCGTTGCCAATATCCCCGGCGCCGTACCCTTCACCTCCACCATGGCACTGACAAATGCCACCCTGCCCTACACTGTTTCCCTGGCATGTAAAGGCTGGAGACAAGCCTGCAAGGACGACTCGGCTCTGGCGCAAGGATTGAACGTAGTGGAAGGCAAAGTAACATACAAAGCTGTAGCCGACGTCTTCGGGCTGAAATATGAGGCGATTGAGTTATAAGTTATAAGTTATAAGTTATAAGTGATGAGTGATTTGTTGGTATTTTCCTTTCAGCATGGTAGCGCAGCACAATTACCAACAAATCACTCATCACTCATAACTCCCCCCCAACAAAGAATCCTTCTTCCTCGCATACTCCCACCACATAGCGAGCAGTGTGATGCAGAGGTTGAAAATAAACGGAAATTCCTTGGAATTAGTGTGGAACAAGGTCTGAAAGAAGTCTGTAATGAACGGGGACAATAGAATCGCCAGATAATTCATTACCATTACAAAGGCCAGTGCCAAAGTTGTTTTTTCCGGTATAGCCGTATCTACTGTCTCGTCATAAATCAGCGGTTGAATGACACCATATCCCAAACCAACCAACATACATCCCGGTATTATCAGCCATTCTTTAGGCGAAATCCATATCAAAAGCAAACCCGCTGCAATGGACAAAAGGCTGTAAAACTTTGTGTGTTTCCCCATCCACTTCACGATATGCCCCAGGAAGAAACCCGGAGCCATAATGGCAAGGAAGAATAAGGAGATCATCAATCCGGAATTTCCGCTGGAGAAGTGATGGGCCTCCATCAAAAAAGGCAAGTCAAAAGTAACCGCCAGCACTACATACGTAGTGACGCCATAAAACAGCATCAACTGTAGCAGATGGCGGACATGGATGCCGTATTTACCGGGAATCGCACGCTTGGATTCCTCCGGAACAACGGTAGCCGTATCTTCTGTTTTCTGCGGCTGACCGGTATCTCCCTTCAAATACCCGACAAGCAGCAGAGAAACCAACGGAAGCAGATATACCACGAAAGGCAAGTGCCAGTTTACCTCTGCCAGATACCCAGTCACCGCCGTTGCCACAACCAGCGTCACATTGGTGATGGCAGAACTGTAACCAAACTGCTTTACCCTATACTCCCCCGTGAAATAGCGTGAAACCAGACCGGTGGACAACGGAATAATCACCCCCGAACCGATGCCAAGCAAAGCGCTGACCACCATCAACTGCCACATTTTATCCGAAAAAAGATAAAGTACCCCACTGGTGGCAAACATCCAAAGCCCCGCTTTCAGCAGACGCACAAAGTCACGTTTCTCGGCCAGCTTGCCCGCCAACAGCACAAAAGGAATTATCAGCAGCGAAGGCAGGGAGGTAAGCATCTGTATATCCAGTTCTGTGGCATGTGGAAAAATGGTAGTAAGTTGTCCCAAAATAGGTGATACGGCCAATCCCGGCAAGGAAGTCAATGCAGAGACTGACCAAATGCCGACAAGCGTGATAAGGGGGATTGTACCCCTTCCGGTATTGATTTTCATATAGTAGTATATTAATTAAATGAATAATGTGGGAACAACAAACCTACCTTCAGAATGTTCGTTTTTTAAGATTTTACTACGCTGCCCTTTAATAAACGCCAAATAATGCAAAACCCCGGAACTTTCATCCGCAAACCCCGTTGTTGTGGGAAATTCGACGGGGAAAAGCCCCGCCGCCTAAACCTTTAAAAAAATTATTAATATGGAAGATTTGAATTTCAGAAAAGGAGATGCAAAAACTGAAGTATTCGGTTCAAACCGTATGTTACAACCCTCACCCGTAGAAAAGATTCCCGACGGACCTACTACCCCGGAAATCGCCTATCAGATGGTGAAAGACGAGACCTTCGCCCAAACGCAGCCTCGCTTGAATCTGGCTACATTCGTCACTACCTATATGGACGAATATGCAACCAAGCTGATGAACGAAGCCATCAACATCAACTACATTGACGAGACCGAATACCCGCGCATCGCCGTAATGAACGGTAAATGTATCAACATCGTGGCCAACCTCTGGAACTCTCCTGAAAAAGAAACCTGGAAAACCGGCGCACTTGCCATCGGTTCCTCGGAGGCATGTATGCTGGGTGGTGTGGCAGCCTGGTTGCGCTGGCGCAAGAAACGTCAGGCACAAGGCAAACCATTCGACAAACCCAACTTCGTTATTTCAACCGGTTTCCAGGTGGTATGGGAAAAATTCGCCCAATTGTGGCAGATTGAAATGCGTGAAGTGCCTTTGACACTCGACAAGACCACGCTCGACCCCGAAGAAGCCTTGAAAATGTGTGATGAGAACACCATCTGTATCGTGCCTATCCAAGGCGTTACATGGACAGGACTGAACGATGACGTCGAAGCCCTCGACAAAGCCCTCGATGCCTACAATGCGAAGACCGGCTACGACATTCCTATCCACGTAGATGCCGCCAGCGGTGGTTTCATCCTCCCGTTCCTCTATCCCGAAAAGAAATGGGACTTCCGTCTGAAGTGGGTACTCTCCATCAGCGTCAGCGGACACAAATTCGGTCTGGTTTATCCGGGTCTGGGCTGGGTTTGCTGGAAAGGCAAGGAATATCTGCCCGAAGAAATGTCATTCAGCGTAAACTACCTCGGTGCCAACATTACTCAGGTAGGCCTGAACTTCTCCCGTCCTGCCGCACAGATTCTGGGTCAATATTACCAGTTCATCCGTTTGGGATTCCAGGGTTACAAGGAAGTACAGTACAACTCTCTGACCATCGCCAAGTATATCCATGACGAAATCGGCAAGATGGCTCCGTTCGTAAACTATTCCGACGAAGTTGTGAACCCGCTGTTCATCTGGTACTTGAAACCGGAATATGCAAGAGCTGCCAAATGGACTCTGTATGACCTGCAGGACAAGTTGTCACAGCACGGCTGGATGGTACCCGCCTATACACTGCCTTCAAAACTGGAAGACTACGTCGTTATGCGTGTCGTTGTCCGCCAGGGATTCAGCCGCGACATGGCAGACATGCTGTTGGGTGACATCAAGAATGCCATCACCGAACTGGAGAAACTGGACTATCCGACGCCTACCCGTATGGCACAGGAAAAGAACCTGCCGGTGGAAACCAAAATATTCAACCACGGATGCCGTACTCATAAAAAATAAATTAATTTACGATTAAACGATTTACGATGTACGATTAGAGTTTCTCTTGATACGGACTACGTTTAAAGGAGTAATTTCAATCGTAAATCGTACATCGTCTAATCGTACATCACAACGTGTTTATGGAAAAGAAAATATCAATTTCACAAATAAAGGAGGTTGCCCAAGAAGCCTACAATGAGGTGAAGGGCAGCACAGGAGGCAAGAATGCGGATTATATTCCCTACCTTGCCAACATAGACTCCAAACTATTCGGACTCAGCATCTGCCTGATGAACGGGCAGACCATCAATATAGGTGACACAGACTATCGTTTCGGTATAGAGTCCGTCTCGAAGGTACACACAGCCATCCTTATCCTGCGCCAATACGGTGCGCAGAAAGTGCTGGACATGATAGGTGCCGATGCCACGGGACTACCGTTCAACTCCATCATCGCCATCTTGCTGGAAAACGACCACCCTTCCACTCCATTGGTAAATGCCGGTGCCATTTCCGCCTGTTCCATGGTACAGCCAGTGGGAAACTCCGACAAGAAATGGGATGCCATTGTACAGAATGTCACTGAGCTGTGCGGCTCCGCCCCACAACTCATCGACGAACTGTACAAATCGGAAACGGCTACCAACTTCAACAACCGCTCCATTGCCTGGCTGCTGAAAAACTACAACCGCATCTACGATGATCCGGACATGGCTCTCGACCTCTATACTCGCCAGTGTTCTCTCGGCATCACGGCCCAGCAACTGGGCATTGCCGCAGGAACCATCGCCAATAACGGTGTGAACCCCGTCACCAAACAAACGGTGTTCGAAGCCAGCCTGGCACCGAAAATCACGTCGATGATTTCTACCGTAGGCTTCTACGAGCATTCGGGCGACTGGATGTACACCGCCGGCATACCGGCCAAAAGCGGTGTAGGCGGTGGTGTAATGGCCGTATTGCCCGGTGTCATGGGAGTATCGGCCTTCGCTCCTCCCCTAGACGAAGCGGGAAACTCCGTAAAGGCCCAATCGGCAATCAAGTTCATCATGAACAAGCTCGGCCTGGGTGTATTCAACGGTGATAACGTAACGATTACAGAATAAGTTTCTCTTTTTAGTTATGAGTTATAGGTTATGAGTTATTTGTTGGTAGGCACCGTAATCAGCAAATGACTTATAACTCATAACTTATGACTTTATAATGGACTTCATCATGAAAATGGCTCTATCAGAATTTGTATTGCGGGAAAAAGGTATCTATGGCATACTGCATGTCATTATATTGATACTGTCGCTATTTTTAGTTATCAGCATCTCTGTCGACACGTTCAAGGGGATCCCCTTTTACGAACAGTCGGTCTACATGAAAGTACAGTTGTGGATATGCGCCCTGTTCCTGGCAGATTTTGTATTGGAATGGTTCCTGGCAGAGAAGAAGGGTCACTACGTGGCCACGCATTTCATTTTCCTGCTGGTAGCTATACCCTATCAAAACATCATTGCCTATATGGGATGGACTTTCTCACCCGAGATAACCTATATGCTGCGTTTCATCCCATTGGTGCGGGGTGGTTACGCCATGGCTATCGTGGTGGGTTGGCTGACGTACAACCGCGCATCGGGACTGTTCGTTTCCTACCTTACCATGTTGCTGGCCACTGTCTATTTTTCCAGTCTGGCCTTTTATGTCATGGAGCATGGTCCCAATCCTTTAGTTAAAGGATATGGAGACGCCTTATGGTGGGCATTTATGGATGTGACGACGGTGGGTTCCAATATCATAGCAGTCACTCCCACCGGACGGGTACTGTCTGTACTGCTGGCTGCGCTGGGCATGATGATGTTCCCTATCTTTACAGTGTATGTAACGAGCCTAGTCGAACGGCGCAATAAGGAAAAAGAAGAGTTCTACAAGAAAGTTGCACAGAAGCCCGCGCCCAAAGCCGACGCTTCCTGAATAGTTAAAACCGGAACTTTCACTTATCCGTTGGGAACAACTCTCCCCAAGTGTTGTTATAGACGCTGATTTTGAATATATTTTTCATCTAAAACCTTAACTTATGGCAAATATTAAACAAACAGTGAAGCTGGGTGTATTTACCCTGGCAATCATGAATGTGACGGCAGTAGTATCCCTACGTGGACTTCCTGCCGAGGCCGTGTACGGAATGAGTTCGGCCTTCTACTACTTATTTGCAGCCATTGTTTTTCTGATTCCGACGTCACTTGTCGCCGCGGAACTGGCTGCCATGTTTCAAGACAAGCAAGGCGGTGTGTTCCGCTGGGTGGGCGAAGCCTACGGAAAAAAACTGGGCTTCCTTGCCATCTGGGTACAATGGATTGAAAGTACAATCTGGTATCCTACCGTATTGACATTCGGTGCCGTATCCATTGCTTTCATCGGCATGAACGACGTACACGACATGTCACTGGCCAATAACAAGTATTACTCGCTCGTTGTTGTCCTCATCATCTACTGGCTGGCTACGTTCATCTCCATGAAGGGCATGAGCTGGGTAGGTAAAGTGGCAAAGGTCGGCGGCCTGGTCGGGACTATTATCCCTGCCGCACTGCTGATTATCCTGGGTATTATCTACCTTGCCACCGGCGGACACTCCAACCTGGATTTCCACAGCAGCTTCTTCCCCGACTTGACGAACTTCGACAACGTGGTGCTTGCTGCCAGTATCTTCCTCTTCTATGCCGGTATGGAAATGGGCGGTATCCACGTAAAAGACGTGAACAATCCCTCCAAGAATTATCCGAAGGCAGTGTTCATCGGTGCGGCCATTACGGTTATCATCTTCGTGCTCGGTACTTTCTCACTGGGCATCATCATCCCGGCCAAAGACATCAGTCTGACACAGAGTCTGCTTGTAGGCTTCGATAACTATTTCCATTACATCCGCGCCTCCTGGCTGTCACCCATCATCGCCATTGCTCTGGCATTCGGGGTGCTGGCAGGTGTATTGACATGGGTTGCCGGTCCGTCCAAAGGTATCTTTGCCGTAGGAAAAGCAGGCTACATGCCTCCGTTCTTCCAGAAGACAAACAAACTGGGTGTACAGAAGAACATCCTTTATGTACAAGGCGGTGCAGTAACCGTATTGAGCCTTCTGTTCGTAGTCATGCCTTCCGTACAGAGTTTCTACCAGATTCTGTCACAGTTGACCGTAGTCCTCTATCTTATCATGTATATGCTGATGTTCTCCGGAGCCATCGTGCTGCGTTATAAGATGAAGAAGCTGAACCGTCCGTTCCGTATCGGCAAGAATGGCAACGGATTGATGTGGCTCATCGGTGGTCTTGGTTTCTGCGGGTCATTGCTGGCATTCGTATTGAGCTTTATCCCACCCAGCCAGATTTCAACAGGCAGCAACACTGTATGGTTCTCCGTGCTCATCATCGGTGCGCTGATTGTAGTCATTGCCCCATTCATTATTTATGCTTCCAAGAAACCGTCCTGGGTTGACCCGAACAGTAGCTTTGAACCGTTCCATTGGGAAGAGCAACCTGCTGTGCAGACAGCCGGTAAAAGTGCAACAAATATGGCTACCGGTAGCGCCACTGCCAGCAGCAATGGCACAAGTAATTCCGCCACAAGTGGAAATACGGCAAAAGACACAACCAATATCCCCAAAGGATAAAAGGTTATAAGTTGAAACTAAAAAAGGAATATCCCCGAAATCACCGGGAATATTCCTTTTTTATTGTTATATGATACCAGAAGAGGGAATATTCAGAAATCCAATTCCTGCATTCTCTCCCACGCCCTTCTGCTCTCCTCCACCAACTCTTGCATGACCGACGCCACAGACTGCACTCCCTTTCCATGCAGCAAGGCAGATACCTGCCCTATTTCCAGTTCCCCTTCTTCCAAGTCACCTTCAAAAATACCACGTTTGGCACGGCCACGCCCTAAAAGGATACGAAGTTCTTCCTCTGAAGCTCCCACAGCCTCAGCAGCCTCTACGGCGCTGCGAAAGTTATTGCGCACCAGACGCACCGGAGCCAATTTCTTCAAAAGCAGACGGGTATCCCCTTCTTCCAAATGCAAGCAGTAATCCTTAAATACCTCGTTTGCAGAACTCTCTGCCGTCAAGGCAAAGCGTGTACCAATCTGCACACCTTCCGCACCCAGCACCCGGGCAGCCAGCATGGCCTCACCCGTTGCAATGCCACCGGCGGCAATCAGCGGAAGTGTAGTAACTGCACGTACAGCTGGTATCAGGCACAGGGTGGTAGTCTCCTCCCTCCCATTGTGCCCACCGGCTTCGAAGCCTTCGGCAACTATTGCATCAACACCCGCCTCTTCTGCCTTCACGGCAAAACGCGAGGACGAAACAACATGCACCACCGTGATGCCACGCTCGTGCAACCAACCAGTCCATTTCTTCGGGCTGCCGGCAGATGTAAATACAATCTTCACTCCCTCGTCGGCCACAATCTGCATTATCTCTTCTATCTGGGGATACATCAAGGGAATATTCACACCAAAAGCATGATGCGTAGCCTCACGGCATTTCCTGATATGCTCCCGCAACGTTTCGGGATGCATCGAACCTGCGCCGAGCAAGCCCAGCCCTCCCGCATTGCTTACAGCAGCAGCAAGTCTCCAGCCGCTACACCACACCATGCCACCTTGAATTATCGGATATCTTATTCCAAATAGAGAAGTCACTCTGTTCATTATTACTTTTTTTAAAGGTTTACTAATGAAAACAAGAAGAGGAGAAAGAAAGTTCAAAATTTGACAAAAAGTGATAAATTACTGTTGTTCCAAAACAGTTATCGAATCTCCATACGCCTTCAATACTTCCAGCGTACGGGCACGGCGCTTGCGGCCTTTGAAATTCCAAAACTCACGGGTAAAAGGTGTCATCAGGTCTAAACCGGAAATTCCACCGCCACTGGCACCCTGCCAACCGCCCACAGCCATATTATTGGCCCGCTCCGTCACCCGGTAACGCAAACCGGTTGCTTCAATCTGCTCCACCGTCTCACGCGGACCGGCATCAAACGGATGTTTAGCCCAGTTCGTAGGAATCATCAGAATCTTAAGCGCATAGAATTCATCTCCTCGCCAAGTATCCTTGTCTACCTTGATTTTTTTCTGATAAATGGGGTCCCAATTATATTTGGTATTGGCTGTATAAGGACGTAAGGTAAGCACCACTTTTTTCTCGGGCGCTTTCGGCATGACGGGCAATGAATTATCAAAATCCATCCACGACTTGTCCATCACCGCTTTCGGAGTACCCAGAGAATTGTTCATTTCCAATTCCTGCAATACCTCCGGATTCAGTTTTACCTCCCCCTCGCCCTTCAGCAACCGGTTCAGCCTCAACGAGTCCTGAGGGGTCCAGTTTTGGGCATAGCAAGGGAAGGCTACTGCACAGAGCAGCCCCCAAACAAGTATAGATATCTTCACCTGACAGTTTTGATTACTTAATCCCTAAAAACATTTCACCACCACATATATCCGCTGCCACAAAGCGGTTCGTCATAGCAGGGATCAATCGTCCACATAGTCCGTGGATACTTACGGGTTTCCCACCAGCGGCGGTAGCGCGAAGCGGCATCCAGCACCTCTTCGTCCGAAAGGAAATAGATACCTTCATAATTCTCCGCATCCGTATGTACCATCTTGCATCCCATCGAAGCATTGTTCCCGAGGCGGATAGTCTCTACCGTCCACAGGATGCATTCGCCCAAACGCAGCTTGCCACCTGCCGAATAGGATACCGGAGCCAGGGGGAAAGAGGGAATGACCGTCAAGTCCTCGGCATACTTCAGCAATTCCTCTATATCTTCGGAAGTGAACTTGGGCATGTTACTCAATCCATCCGGACTTTGGGTAGAATATTTGCCAGCCTTCAACTGCTTGACAAACAAGTCTACATCCGGATGGTTGTAGTCCAACGTTTCTTTGCTGCAAGAGCCCAAAGAGAGAACAGAAAGAGTAAAGAATACGAGCAGCATAGTCTGCCCGAATATATGTAATTTATTGTATAGAGTCTTCATATTTGTATGGTATTTAAGATTAATAAGTCATGCGCACGCCGCACAACAGATTCAGATTGGTGGGCCGTTCCGTACGCAAGGTTCTTGTCTGCGAGTCCGTATCGAAATGATGGGATACAGACGGCTCTGCAAACAAGGCAAAACGGTTGTTCATTTTATAGCGTACCCCTACTCCGGCAGCAACCGACAACTGTACGGGCTCTGCACCGAAACCATTGTCCGGAGCACCTGCAATGCATTTCTCGGCTGCTCCACCTACCATAGCATAGAAATCCACTTTCGGCGTACTGGCCAGCATCATGTTCAGCCTTACCGGAATTCCCAGCGTATGCAACGTATGGTCACCATCCAAGCAATTATACTGAAGACCGGCTTCCAAGGAGAAATGCTTGTTCAAACAACGTTCCACGCTTACCCCGGCCGTGAACGGCATATGGAAATTCCCTTTCGGCAGGGAAGTGCCGATGCCTGCTTTCAATGCCCAATTACGGGGCTTGGATGGCGATACAGCCACAGACTTTGCCGGTTCTTCCTCAGAAGATGGCAGCATTCTATCTATATCAGCATCCTTATGGCCAGGATTTGAATGGTAGTTCCCGTTTCCGGCCGGAGTTCCGTTACTGTAATAACCGTTTCCCGGCTGCTGCTGGTTTCCGTACACCCGTTGGGTAATCCGGATGGAAACATGGACAGACACGGATTCATCCTCATCGGCCTGCGCCGTCAATCCTGCCGGAATGCCGTTGGCGGGATGCTGTGTACCGGGCTTTTGTGCCATGGGGTTGGCCTGATGGATAGAGGGAAAACTTTCCTGCACCACATCCCCGTTCAAGTTACCTTCCGGCGTCATGGCCGCCACTTGTGTAAAGGCCTCCTTGATTTCCTCTTTCGGAGAGAAATACCAGAAAGCGGCAGAAGCAGCTCCCAGTACAAATACAACAGAGGCGGCTGCGGCTACGCGGTGAAACCTCGGAGAAAGAAAAAGCGGCCTCCTGCCTTTTGCGGCAACCGGTGACGGCAAGTCACGTTGCAACCCTTCCCAGAAGTCCTCCCGCACTGTCATCTCTGCACCGGCAAGACGACTGCGGAACAAACCGGTTATTTCATCATTTTCTCTCATATTCAGTATATTCTTTAATTCTTTTTATCAACAAACACTTAGCACGATGCAACTGCGAGGTAGACGAATGCTCTTTGATGTGGAGGATTTCGGCTATTTCCTTGTGCGATTTCTCCTCAAAGACGTATAAGTTGAATACAGTACGGCATCCATCGGGAAGTTCCGCCACGAACGCCATCAGCATTTCTTCGGAAATACGGCCTCCGGTTTCGGCAATGCCTGCTTCATCCGGAATGTCGGGCAATTGTTCCTCATTCACCACCAGTTGGCTGAAACGTTGCTGTTTCCGCAGGTAGTCTATCGCCTGCGTCACCATTACCCTTGTCACCCAGGTACTCAATGCACATTCGCCACGGAAGGTGAAGTGGGTGAAAATTTTGATGAAGCCATCGTGCAATACGTCATGGGCCGCATCGACATCGCCCGTATAGCGGTAACATACCGCCAGCATCTGCTTGGAGTAGAGGGTGTATAATTCCTTTCGGGCGGAATCCTTTCCTGCCCGGCAGCCCTCAATCAGTTCTATCTCATTTTCCAATGTCAGTGCTCGTTTTACGGACGCCTCTTTGCGTCGTTTGTTAGTTAGACGCAGCATTGCGGAAAATGCTGCTGAATTAATTCTAAAAAGAAGTTAAAGAACGGAGATTATTTATATCTGGCTTTCAAAGCCTGTATTTGCTTGTCCAGCATCTCATCCAGTTTATCAAATTCATGCCAATACAGAAAACCGGGAACCATGTTGACGTAATTGATAAATTTCTTATACTGCACAAGAAACAAGGCCTGGTCCCGAAGACCGTCGCCACCGTCAAAAACATTCGCCCACTCCCTGGACATGGCAGCACTCATAAGAGCATCTGTTTTCGTTGCATAGTAATCACTGACATCCTTTTGTTTCCTGCCCAACTCAAAATAAGTCTGCAATACATCCTGCAACATACGTTTGTCCGGTATATACTGCATCAATGAAGAACCTTTCAGCACATCCAGCGCATCTGTCCTATAAGAAAATTCATCCATATTATTGAAAAACTTGCCATACTTCCACAGAGTATCTGTCGGTATCTTGGATACATCCATATCATGTTCCCTCAACAACAGACTCATGTGTATGTCAATATCCAACAAGTGCTTTATATTACGGAGCTCCTGCCTATTATATTCCAACTCTTCCGTTACCAACTGCATCGTAGCACGCACTTCCTTTTGGCGGGCATTCTCGGTAATCCGGTCATTTCCCCAGAAAGTGACAATGATGCCCGCAGCCACAATACTGAACTGGCGGAAATAATCACCTATGCGCCAACTTTTTATCTTATGGTTCAACCTATTAAAGCTTGTCTTTCCCATATCTTTTCATTCTAAATGATACTTTTTCTCAAGCGCTTGTATTGCCTCGTCTATACGTTTTCCCACACGTTCTACATAGTCCGGCGTAAAATAGTTCCGCGCTACCCTGACAAAGTTCCGTACCGACCTGTCCGACAAGTAAATATCCCACGCCTCATATCCTCCACGATTTATCTGGTCCGTCTGTTCGTCAGTCAATGCCAAATGGAAAGGAACCATAATTTCGTCCTTCATATCGTAATAGCCATTCATAGTCGCCCTAAATCCATCCAATACCTCATAGATTCCGGTCAACTGCAACAGTAGCTCTTTATCTGAAATCTTCTGCATCAACATGGAGTTTTTAAGTATATCCAATGCATTCTGACTATAATAAAAACTGCGGATATGCCCCATAAGAAAGCGGAACTGTATCAATGAATCTTCTGGTATCGTCCGATGCTTTAAGTCATACTCCACCAATAAGCTGGAAAGACGTTCATCCTCTCTAAACTCTGAAACGATACTCTCATAATTCTCCCGGTTGCTTTTCAGTTCATCCCTAATCAGCGACATGGTGGCTTGAATATCTTTCTTCTCGGAGTTTTGAGTAACCAACTCACTACCGGCAAAGGTAATCAGTACACCAATCACCACAATGGAAGTCTGCCGGATGTAGTCTCCCACTTGCCAACCTTTGACAGTTGTTTTTACTTTATTCCATGTTATGTTTTTCATATCTTCCTACGCTATTATCCATTACTCTGAAACACATCATCCGTTATAGCCAAACGCATCATCTATCCGTCCCCAACAGACCATCTGTTTCACCCCAATACACCATCTGTTTTTTCAGGAGTCATTACTCTGCTGGTTATCAAGAGAAAGCCTCTCATAAGTCTGCCGTAATGCAACATTCTTTATGAGAGGCTTTCCTTATTATTCTGCAATAATGCTTTCCGCCTTTGTCAACATGCTTTAAAGCTCATGTCCAATCCTTTCACAGAGTGCGTCAAAGCTCCTACGGAAATAAAATCCACACCGCATTCGGCATAGTCGCGGAGCGTATCAAACGTGATGCCGCCGGAAGATTCCGTTTCATAGCGGCCGCCTACCATCTCTACGGCCTTCTTTGTCATTGCCGGCGTAAAGTTGTCGAACATGATACGGTCTACACCACCCAAATCGAGCACTTGCTGCAATTCGTCGAAGTTGCGCACTTCTATTTCTATCTTGAGGTCCTTGCCTTTTCCCTTGCAATATTCCTTCGCACGGTTGATGGCCTTGTCGATGCCTCCCGCAAAGTCCACATGGTTGTCTTTCAGCAAAATCATATCGAACAAGCCGATACGGTGGTTTACGCCGCCACCGATTTTCACTGCCATTTTCTCGAGGATACGCATGCCCGGAGTAGTCTTGCGGGTATCAAGTACACGGGTATTCGTACCTTTCAGTTGCTCGGCATACTTATGTGTCATGGTGGCAATGCCACTCATGCGCTGCATGATGTTCAGCATCAGACGCTCCGTTTGCAACAAAGACTGTATCTTGCCTTCCACAATCATGGCCACATCGCCCGGCTTTACGGCTGTACCATCATTAATGAACACTTCCACCTTCATGGTAGGATCGAAACGGCGGAACACCTCCTTTGCTATCTCGATACCGGCCAGGATGCCCGGTTCTTTTATCAACAGTTTGGATTTGCCCATTGCCGTAGCAGGAATGCACGAAAGGGTTGTATGGTCTCCATCGCCTATATCTTCGGCGAAAGCCAGGTCTATCAGCCTGTCAATCAATTCTTCTTCCTTATTCATCTGTTTTATCTATCCTTATTTGATGTATGACATATTTGTTCTGTACTTTTCTGAAGAAACAATTCACCCGAAAGTTTCCATTTGCGGTCATCAAGGTACCGATGACGAAACCGGACTCATCGCGCTTCCCCTGATGGTTCACATTAAAACTGCCGACCTTGTGGTTGGAGAAGAAAGCAGCCATTGTGCCCTCTGCCGTCCGCTTGTCGGCGTGGGTCGACTTATTCTGAATGATTAAATCGACCTTGTCACCCAGATACTTGTTGAGCTCCTGAGAGTTTCCTTCCTTGAAGGCTCCAATCACTCCCTCGGGAACATTCTGAGCCAGCAGCACAGACGTCCAAATGAAGAGACCGGTCAACAAAAAGATTACCCGTTTTTTCATTTTCACAAGTATTTATGATAGGCAAAGGTAAGCATTTGTCTCAAAATACAATAAAAAAATGCTAAATTTGTGCGCTAATCAAAACAGAACCAGTATGAAAACTACTCTGCTCGTTGTAGGACGAACTGTAGAACAACACTTTATAACAGCCATCAACGACTATGTGCAACGTACCAAGCGTTATCTCTCATTCGAGATGGAAGTCATCCCCGAACTGAAAAACACCAAGAGTCTCTCCATGGAAGTGCAGAAGGAAAAGGAAGGGGAACTGATATTGAAAGCTCTCCAGCCGGGAGATGTGGTCGTACTGCTGGACGAAGGTGGAAAAGAAATGCGCTCCATAGAGTTTGCAGACTATATGAAGCGCAAGATGAATACCGTGAACAAACGGCTGGTATTTATTATCGGAGGCCCTTACGGATTCTCCCCCAAAGTGTACGAAGCGGCACACGAGAAGATGTCCCTCTCACGCATGACCTTTTCCCATCAGATGGTGCGCCTCATCTTTGTGGAGCAACTCTACCGGGCGATGACCATACTGAACGGGGGGCCGTATCATCATGAATGATGAATTTCAGCTCCGCGACACCTGGAATCCCTTATCCGAGAGTGACATTTCTACGAACCTGGCTCTCGGATTCGGTACATTCAGCGTCAAGGTCTCACGGATGCGCAGGGCTGCCTGCGGATCCTTAGCCACCATATACAGATAGCCTCCCCCACCGGCTCCCGGCAGTTTATATCCTAAGGTATAGTCTTTTATCTGACGGATGATGTCCTCTACGGCAGGAGGATTTGTTCCACTGTCCAGTGCCTTCTTCTGCATCCATGTCTTGCCTACCAGTGTTCCGAAACTCTTGAAGTCATTCCGTTGAATGGCTTCGGCCATATCCAAGGCATGTGCTTTCATCTCTTCTAATAACCCCAGGTGCAGGGAAGAGTTGAGGAACATGGAGCGTACTATTTCTGCAAGGATGCCCTTGGCTGTACGCGTAATGCCCGTATAATACAGCAGATGGCAATCGCGGTATTCCGGATGGGTAAACAAATGCTCGGGCAACCAGCGTACCAATGGCTGCTGGGCAAATCCAGCCTCCGTCTGCAACAGTTTGATGCCTTGCAGTACCCCACCGTATTGGTCTTGCCAACCGCCACCGGTCGTCAGCAACTGTTCCAGGGCAAGCGTACGGCGGCATATTTCGTTCTTATCCCACATCAGTCCGCAAAAGTCACTCAATGACCCCAAGACAGTAGAAGCCAAAATGGAGCTTGTGCCCAGACCGGAACCTGCAGGTATGGCAGAAAGCAATGTAATCTCTATACCTGTGCCGAAGGCTTCCAGTTGTTTTTCCAGCGAAGGATAAGCCGTTTCTGAAAAAGCCGGAACAAACCCGGCCAGCGCCAATGCTGCTTTGGGAATGGAAAAGGGGGAACCTATCATGCAATAGGATTGCAATTCCTCAAAAGTATTCACCACCTCCATGGCTCCCATATCAATGGAGCGCAACACGATGCGATGCTCCGCGCAAGGTTTGATGTACACTTGTAAAGGCGGCTGCCCGTTCAGTTCAATGGCAATATTCACCACACTCCCACCGGCAAACAAGGAGTAAGGCGGAGTGTCCGTCCATCCTCCCGCCATATCTATGCGTACGGGGCTACGCCCCCATACAATCTGGTCACTATACACATTCAGGCGAGGACTACTCTTGCGTTCATACAAATCAGTCAGCAATCCTTCGCGCAACAAGTTGAATGCGGCCTGCTCGTCTGCCTTGAAGTCCCTTCCGTCCAGCTTCTCAATCTGTGCACGCAGCATCCGGTTATGGATACGCTGCATCAGCGAGGCATCTGTCGGCAACACTTCCGGCTTGTCAATGCCGAATTTATGGAATTCACCGGCCACATCCATCAAGTCGAGTTGATAGAATACACTCTTTGCATGGTTGCGTGCCAGCACTTCCCAGTTTCCTTTGCAGAAGCTCTCCCGCTGTGCATACAGCAGACGCAAGTCGGCTTGTGCTGAAATTTCGTCGGCGGACAACCGACGACTTTCCAGCCAGACAGCCTTTCCTTCCGTCAAGCCCGGTTCGGAAACCATCCATCGAAGCACTGTCCCCATCTGCTCTTTATCTTCCACAACCGGGAAGATGGCAGCAGCCTGCAGGTCCTCTTTTCTGCCGGTGATGTCTTCCACCGACAATTCCCGTTCAGCCAGCCATTCCGAAAACGACATTCCAAGGAACAGTGTCTTTTCATCCCGAATATCCCCCTTAAAAGTATCGTCAAAACCATAGGGGCGTACTGCCCAGCGCTGGTCGGCAAGCGGAACTATATCAATGCAGATACCGTCTGGAATGGTCAGCCTCCAGTCATTCTTGGGAACACCCGTGATAATCTGCCGTGCCCCCAGCCGCCAAGAAGCCCCAACAAAGCTATTTTCAATCCAAAGACTGTCGTTCTTCGGAGTAAGGGGGAGATGCACTTCTGCATTCTGCACAAAGATGGCCGGATTGGGCTTCAACTTCCGGTGCATAATCTGGCGCTGGTCGTAGACCTTATTCTGTAAGGTGACGGTTGAAGACAACAGTTCGCGGCTTGTTCCATAATGGTAGAATTCGCCTCCGGGCAAAGGCAATATGGCGACGGAGAGGCTATTCAGCTCTTCATCCTCAATACGGGGATGATTTCCTAAGGACAAGCCAAAGTCAGCATACAAGTCATAGTATTTCAAGTCGGAATATGGCGTATCCACGTCCAAAGCCCCATCTGCCTTCTGCGAACGTTTCATCAGCAAGTCAACGGCCCGGTCGCTCAATAGCCAGATGCCGATATCCATTAAAAAGAGATGTGTCTTGGAGAGGTTTTCCAATTCTTCCAGAGAGGGTTTCTGAAGCATGAAATCCAAGGATTCCGGTTGATTCCGGTCCGAGATAAACACACCATGATGTGTGGCGAGCAACGGGTCTACCCACAGTCCATAGCACACCACATCTGCATCGGGAATCTCTTGAAGCGGCTTTTCCGCACGGATATATACGTCACCACTGGCAATCAGCGTACGCAGTCTTTCGGGAGCCCGCTCCATTATCTTTTCGTAAAGTGGGAGTTGAAGGGATAATAAATTCTGTCCCAGTTTTTGTCCACGCGCCCAGCGAAACACCGGAATCGGGGTCAATATCTTGCCCGACGGTGCATATCCCGGTAAACGACGGCTTTGTCCTCCGGCATGCAGCAGAATACGCTTCTCTATTGGAATGCTTTTCTCTGTTGGAATGCACTTTTCTGTTGGAATACGCTCCTCCGTCCAATACTTCCTATCCCGTTCCTTCTGCCATTCTCTCAAGAGCCAGGTAGTTCCCCCACCCGAGCCAAGTTTCATTCCCACCGGGTCGGAAGTACAAAACCATTCCGTACGGTCTACATTTTCCAGTTCATAGAATGCCGACACCAGATTAGGCGGCAAAGACAATAATTTCTGCATATCAATCGCTGTATTGCTTACTATTTGACAGCAAAGTAAAATAATATTAGGCAATTGACATAGAAAGTTTCAATTTATTTCTTTGGTATCAAGCTTGTGTTCCTTTACGGAAATACGACTGAGTATATAGGCGATTCATAAAGAATGGCTTTTCCAATCAAGTTCATTTTTAAAACAGAGAAAAGAATTGATTAAGAGTTAAGAAATTGTCGAAAGAGACATTATTAAAGATTCTTAGTAAATTTCTCAGTAATAAAAGATAGAAATACACACGAACAGATACAAACAATTTATAGCATGCAATACACGATACTAACAACATGTCGTGCAAGAAGTTAATAACGTGTCCTACAAAAAACAAATATCGTGTCCGCAGGATATTAACTTCCTGCAAACACGATATTAATTCGCTTTTACACAAAACTATACGAGGCTAACTACCTGCTGCAACAACCCCGACAATTCGAAAGTAGCATTCTTAATATCCGAAATCCGGTTCTTGCCTTCTGTCGTAAGAGAAAAACGCATCTGACGCTTATCTTCCTTACCTATCAGACGGGTAATGAGCTTCTTTCCCTCGACAGAGCGAATGACCTTTGAAGTGTTGGAGGCAGACAAACCCAGTGCCTCGGCTATCTCACTGGAGGTAAGCTTAGGAGTATTGAGCAGCGTGCACAACAGCATTCCTTCATTCAGCGATAAATCATACATCTGCGTAAACTGCACCTCGAACTCGGCAATAGCCCGATAAACATCACGGATTTTACATAAAGTCTCCATATCTTGTCCTCCTATATAAATAAGTTCACATTTGCCTTGTCCGCACGTTCCATATAGGTAGCCACGCCGCCGATGGTTACTTCATCCAGAAGTTCTTCGTGCTGGATGCCCATCATATCCATAGACATCTGGCAAGCAATGAATTCCACTCCCTGCGCCAATGCCTGCGAGCGCAACGACTCCAAAGAATCCACTCCCTTGCGCTTCATCAAGAAGCGCATCATGCGGCTGCCCATGCCAAACATATTCATCTGCGACAACTTCAGTTTCAAAGAGCTGGACGGCAGCATCATGCCGAACATCTTGCCGAAGAAGTCCTTCTGCACACTGGGTTTCTGCACTTTCTTCAAGACGTTCAGTCCCCAGAAGGTGAAGAAAATGGTTACTTTCTGTCCCGTTGCCGCTGCTCCGTTTGCTAGTACGAAGGTTGCCAGCGCTTTGTCCAGGTCGTCACTGAACAGAATCAGCGTCTTTCCCCTACCCCCGGCTGCGGAAACATTGGAAGCAGATGTACAAGCCGGAGCACCTTTCTCGATGACTACCGTATAGCGTCCTTTCTCGTCATGCTTCTCTATCAATTTATTTCCCGTCGTATCACACCAGGCAGAAGCATCGCGTGCAAAACCGGCATCGGTTGCCACAATCTCCACACGCTCGCCCACAGCAATGCTATCCATCGCCTTTTTCACCTGCATGATAGGTCCCGGACATTGCAAACCGCAAGCATTTATCTTCAACGTTTCCTTCTTGGACACTGATGCATCCGCAGGAACATCATCAGTAGCAGCCTCTACCGAAGAAGAAGAGCCGCCGCCTGCCGGAGCAGATGGAGACGGCAGAGGTGCTGTTGCCGTGGAGTAGGTCTTATAACCACCTATCAGATTGCGCACATTGCGATAGCCGCGCCCCATCAGGATGCGCAGGGACAGATAACCGCGCAGACCCACAGCACAGAAAAGCACTACCGGCTTGTCTGTAGGTATCTCTGCCAAATGCTCGCGCATTTCGTCCAACGGAATATTGACGGCTCCCGGAATGGTGCCGAAAGAGAATTCCTCGGGCGTACGGGTATCTATCAGCATCACTTTATCCTTCTCTTCTACCAGCTCGCGCCAAGAGATGACAGGCATAGCACCGCTGATAATGTTCGATGCTACATAGCCGCCAATAGCGATGGGGTCTTTGGCCGAGGAGAAAGGAGGCGCATACGTGTGCTCCGTCTCCATCAAGTCGTAGACTGTGCCACCCCGCTTGATGAGTCCGGCTATCTGGTCGATTCGCTTGTCCACTCCCTCGTAACCGATACATTGCGCACCATAGAGTTTACCGGTTTTGGGATGGAAAGTCAGTTTCAAGGTCAAAGGCAGGGCATCCGGATAGTAACCGGCATGAGATGCCGAGTGAGTCACCGAGCTTTGATATTCCATGCCCCACTGCTTCAAGCGTTTGGCTGCAAGGCCCGTAGAGGCTACCGTCATGTCGAATACTTTGGCAATGGAGGTGCCGATAGCTCCTTCGTAGGAAACAGTATTGCCAAACACCATATTATCAGCAACGATACGTCCCTGGCGGTTGGCAGGATTTGCCAGATAATTGAGCCAGGGCTTTCCGGTCAGCGGATGAGGATATTCGATGGCATCGCCCACAGCATAGATGTCTTTTTCGGAAGTCTCCAAGTGTTCGTCTACCCAGATACCGCCCATCTCGCCCAGTTTCAAGCCGGCTTGTTGCGCCAATGCAGTGGCAGGACGCACACCGATGGAGAGTAACACCATATCGGCAGGAATGGCCTTTCCGCTTTTCAGGAATACGGTGATTCCGTTGTCCGTACGCTTGAAGTGGGTTACGCCTTCTTCCAGATAGAGGGAGACACCTTTCTGCAACAGATGCTGATGAATAGGTGCCGCCATAGAGAAGTCGATAGGCGCCATCACCTGATTACCCATTTCGACTACAGACACATGAACACCGGCATGATGCAGGTTCTCCGCCATTTCCAATCCGATGAAACCGGCACCTACCACCACGGCGCGTTTCACCTGCTTGTCCGAGATATAAGCCTTGATATGGTCGGTATCTTCTACATTGCGCAACGTGAAGATGCCTTCGGAATTAATGCCTTCCAAGGGGGGCTTCACGGGGTTAGCACCGGGAGAAAGCAAAAGTTTGTCATAGCTTTCATCGTACTCCTTGCCTTCCGCATTGCGTATGGTAACGGTCTTGTTTTTGGGATGGATGGCGATTACTTCATTCTGCACACGCACATCAATGCGGAAGCGCTTGCCGAAAGATTCGGGTGTCTGTACCAACAGCTTCTCGCGCTCTGCTATCACTCCACCTATATAATAAGGTAAACCACAATTAGCATACGAGATGTAAGGGCCTTTCTCCAATAAAAGGATTTCAGCCATTTCGTCCACTCTTCTCAGTCGGGCGGCTGCCGTGGCTCCACCTGCTACACCGCCAATGATTACATATTTCATAATTCTTCGTTTTTTAAGTTTGATGATGCAAAGAAAAGAGTTATTTTCAATAAAACATAATTTCCAAAGGAAAATATTATTAAAAGACTCATTTTTAATAAGAATAGGCATAAAAAAACGGATTATTACAAGTTTTTACACCTATAATAATCCGTTCAGTATGCAAGTTTTTATAAGCTTACCAACCAAGCCGAGCAAGACCGACAGCACTATACCATGAAGTAGAACGATAAGCGGCATTAGCAGCTTGAGCAGCAGCAGAAGTGGCAGTGGAAGGTATATAATGGCTAACCCCATTTGCCCGCTTCATGGAGAACATACCAACAGACATCGAATAAATCATTGGCGTTTTTTTCCAACAGACAGAAGCTGCATCATATGCTTGCTTCCATTCATCCAAGACAACTTCATCCACAACAAGTTTTTCCATCATTTCTACGAAATCATAATAGCCTACATAATAAGACGATCCTACTTTACGCTGATCATAATCAAAGACCGATGACCGAAGAACTTCTCTATCTGCTGTCACTCCCGACAAAGCATTTGCTGTAGCAGCAGCTAAGTTCTCAAGCTCAGAAGATTTCAGCACATCTATAGCAGTGCCCATTGTCCAATTGCTATTACTTCCTATTTTTCCAGTATAAATTTCATCATAAGCAGCAAAAGTCCCAATAGCCATTTCTACCGCTGCACCTTTCTGAAATATAAATGGAAACATTCTATCATAGGCAGCACCTGGACCTGGATTCTCAGCAGGGAAACCAATATAGTAATCGCAACAATCACGCAACTCATACGCGACTTCCACCGACTGCATAAAGCAAGCATCAAACATAATAAAGTCAAAATGAGGGGCATTCTGTAATACCGATTTCAAGTCCTCAATATTCATATAATGCCCTCCTCCAGTCTTATCATTTCCTATCCAGCGAGTAGAAGGCAATGGAGTAGGTATCCATCCTTCCCCATGCGACCAATAAATCAAACCATAACTTTCCGCTTTATATAAAGAATTCCCAAACACATCATTGAATACCTCTTGCGTCTCAGCGACTCCGCACGAATTTCTATCTTCGTATTCTTTGACTATTGTTTCAACAACAGTACCACCTTTATTTTCAATTTCAATCAAACGAGGAAATCCCGTATCTATATACACCAATAAATGCATATCAGATGTATTATCAATTGAAGCCATCCCAGCTTTCAATTCCTCCAAATCCCCATCCGTAAAGCTAGCCAATGGATTTATACTATTATCCGCTGCCATATATACCAGCACAGTACGTTTCCCATCAACCGGAGGATCAGGCATCGGATCATCACCACGACACGCCGACATGAACAAGGGGAAAACGAAGAAAAAAAGAAGATATAGTTTTGTTTTCATACTTGAAATTTTATTCCTGCGGTTTTGTAAATGTGAAAGCCTCGGGCTTCACCACCTGCAAAACCATATTCTTACTCTTCTTATACTTGCCTTTTACCTTTACAGCCTCTTTTTCCAACTTTTTCCTGTTTTCAGAGAAATAAATCATGCAAGTATAGTCCGGCTTCTTCAGATTGTACTCCAGATAATTCTTGAGCTGGTAAGTGTATAAATCACGCTTGGGCAAAAATCCATTCTTATCCAGCTCTACGCTGTCCAATACCTGGATGTCTGTATAATATACGATGGAGTCATTGAAAGAAGCCGCCACACCAAAAGCATATACAGCCTTTTCCTTATCTTTCATTGTAAAAGCCGAGCACAACGCAAAAACCAAAGCTACGGCACAAAGTATACGAACGTATTTCATTGAGTTATGAGTTATAAGTTATGAATTATCAATGGGGGCAAAGATATAAAAAAAACCGCACGCCTACTAAAGACGTACGGTTTTTTAATTCCTTCTATTTGTCGGAAACTGATATTTCTTATTTATCCCAAATAAGATTTGAGCAATTTACTACGATTACTTTGTCTTAATCTTCTGATTGCTTTTTCCTTAATCTGACGCACACGCTCACGGGTCAAGCCGAATTTGTCGCCGATTTCCTCTAATGTCATTTCCTGCTGTCCGATACCGAAAAACATCTGTATGATTTCTTTTTCCCTATCGGTTAACGTAGAAAGAGCTCTATCAATTTCCCTCGCAAGAGACTCGTTCACCAAAGAGCGGTCGGCCATAGGGGAGTCGTCGTTGACCAGCACATCGAGCAAGCTGTTGTCCTCTCCTTCTACAAAAGGTGCGTCCACCGAAATGTGACGGCCGGACACCTTCAGCGTATCAGAGATTTTGTCAACAGGGATTTCCAGTTCATCGGCAAGCTCTTCAGGAGACGGACGACGTTCGTTTTCCTGCTCGAACTTGGAGAAGGCCTTGCTGATTTTATTCAGCGAGCCTACCTGGTTCAACGGAAGACGTACAATACGCGACTGCTCTGCCAAAGCCTGCAGAATGGACTGACGTATCCACCATACTGCATAACTGATGAACTTGAAACCACGTGTTTCATCGAACTTTTCGGCAGCCTTGATCAGTCCTAAATTACCCTCGTTAATCAAGTCGGGCAAACTCAAACCTTGGTTTTGGTACTGCTTGGCCACAGATACAACGAAACGCAGATTGGCACGTGTCAATTTCTCCAGTGCAACACGGTCACCCTTGCGGATGCGCTGAGCGAGCTCCACTTCCTCTTCAACAGTAATGAGGTCTTCGCGACCGATTTCCTGCAAATACTTGTCAAGAGAAGCGCTCTCTCTGTTAGTGATACTTTTTGTAATTTTAAGTTGTCTCATTCTTATAATACAGATTTGGGTTGCAAAGGTACGACAAATTATTTTGTTACAATAATTTCATCCCAACTTTTTCACCTTATTTATATCTTATCCTATATAACAAAAAGGATGCCGGTATGTATTGTACCGACACCCCCTTTTTCGCTATTGTTAGCTAATATTACAATCTTCTTACCTAACTATCCCTATTTTTTATTCTTGAGTCAAATCAACGGCATACATTGCACGTTTTCCTGACGGGAACATACCGGTGATGAACAAACCTTGCTCAGGAGACTTTCTTGCCTCTTTCATCGCCTTTTCCAAATCGTCCACCGTCTTCATCGGCACTCCGTTGGCTTTCAGAATGATGAAGCCCTTGCGGATACCTGCATCGGCCATCTTGCCATTGGTAACCCCGGTAACTTCCAGACCGTAACCCAGGTTCAACTGCTTCTTCAGCTCGGAAGATACGGGCTTGAAGGCTGCACCCAAGATTTCCATTCCGGCATCCTTCACTACCTTCGTAGTGCCTTGCTCATTCTTCAGCGTGATTTCGAATTCCTTTTCCTTCTTGTCACGAACCACTGTTACCTTCACTTTGTCGCCCGGACGGTGTTTTGCCAGCATTTCCTGCAAATCCGAGAACTTGTGAATCTTCTTGCCGTTCAATGCTATGATTACATCATTTTCCTTCAAGATGCCGGCAGCGGAACCACCTTCAACAACTTCGGCCACATAGATACCCTCTTTCACACCAAGTTCGTCGGCCTTCTTCTTCAGTTCTTCGGTCCAGCGTTCGTCCATCTGCAGGTCTGTGCTCAAATCACTACCCTTGATGCCAAGGAGCGCGCGCTGCACGGTACCAAACTGTTTCAAGTCGGCTACCACCTTTGTCATAATGCTGGTAGGGATGGCAAAACCATAGCCGGAATAAGCACCCGTGGGTGAGTAAAGCATGGCATTGATACCAACCAGCTCGCCTTTGGCATTCACCAACGCACCACCACTATTACCTTGGTTGATGGCAGCATCCGTCTGAATGAAAGACTGGATGTTTGCAGCTTGTCCATTGGAGGCAGAAGAGCCAATGGAACGGGCTTTTGCACTGACGATACCAGCTGTTACGGTAGAGTTCAGGTTGAACGGATTACCTACTGCCAATACCCATTCTCCCACCTTCAACTGGTCGGAGTCACCAACCGGAATTGTCGGGAAGTCATCCCCTTCAATCTTAATCAATGCCAAGTCCGTGCTGGGGTCAGTACCGATGATGCGTCCTTTCAGCTCACGGTCGTCATTCAGTTTCACAGTGATTTCATCAGCACCTTCCACCACGTGATTGTTCGTCACAATATATCCGTCTTTGGAGATGATGACACCCGAACCGAAACCTACACGCGGCTGGGTCTGTATCTGGCGCTGGCGTCCACGACCGTCTCCAAAGAAGAAGTCAAAAATATCCGGCTGTTCTTGCACCGTCTGAGTCTTGCTCAACTGAGTGGCACGTATATGCACTACAGCATGGAGCGAACTCTCCGCTGCTTGTGTCAAATCCACAGGCTGGGCATCCGTTGCATGGAAAGCCGCCGGTAGCAGATTATTGGGGTTCTGTTGGAACAACTCGCTGAATGCGGCAGGCTTTTCCTTATTCAGCATCTTATAAGTGGTCAATCCAGCCACTCCAGAGCTCAGGAGCACGATAGCCGCAACTCCAAGGATGTTTTTTGTTGTCTGTTTCATACTATTCTTCCTATTCTTTAAATTGTTAATATTCAAGTTTCGTTTAACATTACGACGTTAAAATAACGACAAAAAACGTTCAGTTATTCCGCTTGTCACTCTTTTTTGTTCTCTTTTAACAGAGGATATTTAGGGCTTAACAGCGGTTAACGGCAAAGACTGACAAATTAGCATTTATGTACGATTGCTGACTGTTAAAGAACTGACAGATAGGGTATAAAAAGACGCATCACCCGTTGCGGCCGAAACGGATGATGCATTTGGGGTAAACAGATGATGCGTTTATACCAAACAGATGATGTGTTCGGGCTGAACGCATCATCTGTTTTTAGAGGGCAGATAGCACCTTAATAATTCAAGTAATCAATGTCCATGTGGTAGCCCCACTGCGGGAAGTAGAGGTTACCTCCCTCCCACTCCACCTCGCCACGCTGGAAGTCGACGGTCTCGCTGCGGGGATACTGCTTTTCGGGCTGTAGCGGCATGCCGTAATCAGTGTTCACAATCATGCGCCAAGAGTCTATACCACCCAGGAAGAAATATTCTTCGTCGGCATTGCGGGCAAAGGCAGGAATGCCGAATGACTGGTCGACAGGCACCCAACCCACACCCTCGAAGTAGACTTCTGCCCAATCGTGCAGATTCCATGCACGGGGATGCATCATGAAGCCGCTCTGGAAATGTGCGGGAATACCACTGATGCGGCAAAGCGTAATGAACAGCAGGCTGACTTGGCCACAGTCTCCGTGACGGTTGTCCAACACATATTCCGGGATATTCTCAATGGTGGAATATTCGCGTGCAGAAGCCCACGGGAAGTTGTCATTCACCCAACGGAAGATACGTTTGGCTTTCAGGTAGGGGTTGGTTTCACCGGCTGTCAATTTGGCAGCAAGTTCGCGCAAGCGCGGGGAAAAGACGATATGCTTCTCACGCTCGGCAGTATATTCCTTATAAAGGGCGGTCGTCGTATCATAGGGCTGCACATCTTCCGGCTTCAGATTATGCCATTCGCCGTTGGCGGTAAACTCAAAGGTTTCGGAGAATACGGTCGGTTCGCCTTCGACAGCACGTTTCTCCATGTACAATGTACTGTGACGGCACTCGGGCGACGAAAAGGTGTATTGCGGTTCACTGGCCGAAATGAACTCGACATCCTGCTGCCGGGCCTGGTCCTGACGGGGATAGGGCAACCAGCAACGGATGATTTTCCCGGCAGGCACGGCATTGGTATCCACGGTCAACGTGTAGGTGACGCGCATGCGCTTCGGCGCAACAATGGCCTTGCCCTCCTTCTTCACAGCAGAAATGATTTCGGGCAGGTTCTCCATATTCACTTTCTCGCTGCCACTCGGCGAAGTGCCTTCCTTGGCTATCTTGATGTCATAGCAAGTGGAGTCCACACGAAACAGATTAGGTCCGGCATTGCGGAAATAGCGTTTCTCTCCATCCAGCATCATGCACTCCAAAGCTTTGGAGGCTTCCCACTGGCGCATCTGCTCATCGGTCACGTCGGGAATATACTTGCGGATATAGTCCTTCACCTGGGATTCCGTCATACAGAAATCCGTAAGCAGACGTTGGTACAGGTCGTCCTCCCAATTATAGGGCTTGCTCTCGGGCTTCGTGCTGCATGCAGAAGCCATCACAAACAGAGCGACGGTATACAATAGCTTTCTCATAACTTCACCACTCCAATACCCGGCAAATCGGGCAACGTTATCTTACCTTTCACAACCTCCATACCCTTGAAACGGTCGTTCGCAATCAGCAGACTACCGTCCAAGTCGGCAAAGTCCACTGCCGGAGAGAATTGGGAGGCAGCGGTAATGGCACAAGAGGTCTCGGTCATACATCCTACCATCACTTTCATGTCCAATGCACGTGCCAAAGTCACCATCTTCCAGGCTTCGCGCATACCGGTACACTTCATCAGCTTGATGTTGATGCCCGTAAAGGCGCCCTTCAAGCCTGCCACATCCTTCAGACGCTGAATGGACTCATCGGCAAATATGGGTAACGGGCTTTGCTGGGCGACCCATGCGATATCGTCCAGTTGTTCCTTGGGCATCGGTTGCTCTATCATGACAATTCCTTTTTCGTGCAGCCAATGTATCATATCGAGCGCATGATGTTTGTCCTTCCAACCCTGGTTGGCATCAATGGCAATCGGAAGGTCCGTCACCGAACGGATGGTCTCTATCATTTCCTTGTCGTTCTCCCGCCCCAGCTTCACTTTAAGGATATTGAACCGGTCGGCACACTCTTTCGTCTTTTCACGCACCACGTCGGCCGTATCAATGCCGATGGTGAAAGTTGTAGAGGGAGTCTTCTCCTTGTCCAAACCCCATATCTTATACCAAGGGGCTTGCAACAGTTTGCCCACAAGGTCGTGCAAGGCGATGTCCACAGCAGTTTTAGCAGCGGAATCCCCTGCCGAGAGGCTGTCTATATAAGCCAGTATATCTTCCAGCTGAAAGGGGTCTGAGAATTGGCCGATGACATCCTGCACCTTCTTCAGAAAAGCCAGTACACTGTCCATCGTGCCCAGTTCGTGTTGCAGGTACGGGGGCATGGAGGCTTCACCATAACCGATAATGCCATCATATTCTATCTCGACCTGAACGTCGGGAGTGGTAGTACGCGAGTAGGTGGCCACTGTAAAGACATGGCGCAATTTCAGTTCATAGGGGAAGAAACGCAGTTTCATTTTGGGGGTTACACCTGCCCTACTGTTCACGTTGAACAAGGAAGGAGCGTCATTTCCTCCGGCAAATACATGATTGATTGCCATGCCTGAGCCGAGTGCGGCAAAAGCGGCGGTTTTCAGGAAATCTCTTCTGTTTGACATAATTGTGTGTGTATTAAATGTGCCAATATGCTAATGGGCTAATGTGCCAATGGGCTGCGCTATGTATATGCTACGTTATGTTTGCACCGTCACGCCGCAGGTCATTGGCATATTGGCACATTAGCACATTATTACATTGAATAAAATGGATTCGTTTCCGTTGTATTGAGCGACGCCTCCTTATTTATATAAGGTAACACGCGCGTAGCGAACAACAGTCTACCGAGGTTGTATTCATCGAACAGCTCGTCGTCGGGGCTGAAGCTATTGACGCGCACATCGCCTTGCGAATGGATGAAACGCTTGTTGCCGATATACATGCCGACATGTACCACACGTTCCTTGCGTTCCGGCGTCGCCTTGCGCCCGAAGAAAATCAAATCGCCCGGCTGGAGGTTACTGAAATCAGGAGTGATATCGATATGCTCGCCCACGTATGCCTGCTGGGAAGCATCCCGCGGAATGATGATGTCGTGCATGAAAAGAACGGTGCGCATGAAGCCGCTACAATCCACCCCTTTGGAGGAAGTGCCAGCCCAAAGATAAGGGATGCCCATCATGCTATGCGCCGTGGCTATAATGCTGGCGGCATCCTGCTTCAAGGTGGCACGCCATTTCTTCTCAGGCATGGAGATGGATTTGGAGATATATCCCTGACGGCCGTCGGGATAAGCCACCTTATAAAAGGCACCTTTTGTCCCCTCCCACTTCAGGCGGTTTCCGGCAGCAACATCAGAGACGGTCTGCGATGCCTGGCTGGGCTGTGAGTAGACAAAGCCATAATGCGAAGTCACCACTATTTTCTCTGCATTGTTCCAAGCGGTCAGCTCTTCCCGCGTGACGGGATGTATGCCTACTCGGTGTACCCATGCAATGTAGTTGTCCGGTGTCTGGATACGGTACCAGCCGTCGCGCTGCAACACCCGCACCGGCATACCCATCAAGCCTTGCGTCATCATTTCTGAAGAGAAATCCGGGGCTACCCGAAGATTGCACACAGACACATTGACAATGCCATACGTCTTGCCTTCAAGTCCGGCCTCATCCGGAAGCACTTGCAGACAATCCATCACCGCATATCCTTTCTTTGCCAAACCATCCAGCAGAGCCGTCTTTGCCTCTGCCGAAGTGGTGACACCACGCAACATCACATTCTTTCCGGAGAAAGAGTAATCCACATCGAACAAAGCCACGCGCTTGTCCGGTGCAAACTTTTGTTTCAAACTGTCAGCGAGTTGCGCCACTTCTGCAGGTATTGTACGGTCACCCACTTCCGAAGCGACAGCAAAAAGCGGGATTAACAGAAATAAAGAAAAAAGAGAGGATAACTTTTTCATTGGCCAAAAGGATTTGGGGGTTATTACTAATAGCAAAGCTACGAATTTATTCCGAAATAGATACATGTTTTTAAGATAATTAAGGGTAAAGAATGAAGAATGAAGGATTCATCCGTACTGCATCCGCACACTGCACAACAAATTCTTCATCCTTCATTCTTCATTCTTCATTAATATTCCGTATCTTTGTACCCTATAAAGCAGTTGGTCGGTCTGTCGCTTGCGCCTCGTGCGTATGAGGAAAGTCCGGGCAACACAGAGCGTCCCACTTCCTAACAGAAAGCTGTCCGTGAGGGTAGAGTAACGTAGAAGAAAATAACCGCCGTCGCCCTTGGGCTACGGTAAGGGTGAGAAGGTGGGGTAAGAGCCTACCAGTCTTGTGGCGACACAAGGGCTGTGCGTCTTGGGAGTTGTAAGGTCATGTAAACCGACGTTATGAGAGTTGCTCGCTCCATGTCGGAGGGTAGACCGCTAAAGCTTGTATGGTGACATGCGGCTCAGATAAATGACAGACACTTCTTTAATGGAGAATGGATAATGAAGAATGGATAATTCCTAATTAGGCTTTTTCAGAAACAGAAGAACAGAACCCGGCTTACAGACTGACTGCTTTTTTATTGACAATGGATAATCGAGATAATAGCATGAACAAGCGTATTGCTGCCCTTTGGAAATTCCTCACCTACGACATCTGGCGTATTACGGAAGATGAAGTCACGCGAACGACCTTTTCCGTATACAATATCATCAAGACGATTTATCTTTGCATCAACCGCTTCACCAAAGACCGGATAGTAAACAAAGCCTCGGCGCTGACTTACAGTACGCTGCTTGCCATCGTACCTATTCTTGCCATTTTGTTTGCCATAGCCCGCGGTTTCGGATTCGATAATCTGATGGAAAGCCAGATTGTCAACGGTTTCGGCGGTCCTACGGAAACCACGGAAGTCATCCTGCAATTCGTGAATTCGTATTTGTCTCAGACCAAGAGTGGAATATTCATCGGAGTGGGTCTGATTATGTTGCTGTGGACAGTCCTGAATCTAATCAACAATATGGAAATCACCTTCAACCGCATCTGGCAGGTGAAAAAGGCGCGCAGCATGTACCGCAAAATAACGGATTACTTCTCTATGCTTCTGCTGATGCCCATTCTGCTGGTGGTGTCCGGTGGTCTTTCCATCTTCATGAGTACGATGGTGAAGAACCTCGAAGACTTTACCCTGCTGGCTCCCGTCGGCAAGTTTATGGTGCGCCTCATCCCCTTCGTGCTGACCTGGTTCATGTTTACAGCACTGTACGTCTTTATGCCGAATACAAAGGTCAAGCTGAAACACGCACTCATATCCGGTATTCTGGCAGGTACGGCACACCAGGCATTCCAATTCCTTTACATCAGCAGCCAGTTGTGGGTTTCCCGTTACAATGCCATCTATGGTAGTTTTGCCGCCCTTCCGATGTTTCTGCTATGGTTGCAGGTATCCTGGACCATCTGCCTATTCGGTGCCGAACTGACCTACGCCGGACAGAATATCCGGAACTTCAGCTTCGACAAGGATGCGCGCAATATCAGCCGGCGCTACCGCGATTTTATCTCCATCCTGATAATGTCCCTCATAGCCAAGCGCTTTGAACAAGACGCCCAGCCCTATACAGCCGAAGAGATATCCGAAGAGTGCCAGATTCCCATCCGGCTGACACACGAAACCCTTTATGAATTGCAGGAAATCAACCTCCTACATGAAGTGGTGACCGATGAAAAGAGTGAAGACATCGCTTACCAGCCTTCCATGGATATCAACAAAATGAATGTGGCCCTCCTACTGGACAAACTGGACACGCACGGCTCAGAAGATTTCAAAATTGATAAGGAAAATGAATTCAACAACCAATGGGGAGCATTGCTGAAGGCACGGGAGGAATACTACAAGAATGCAAGCAAGGTGCTGCTGAAGGATTTGTAAGCACGCGGAAGTCTTTCCGGAAACTCCGTATCTGCTTTCTTTTTGATTATTTTTTAGACGCGGATGACGCGGATTGGAATATTAAAAAAATCCGCGTCATCTGCGTCATCTGTGTCTAAAAAGTAAATCACCGATATTTCTCAGGCTCCACGGCACGAGTCATATCATAGGCACGGTCACTCTGACGGGATGCCACTAATTGCAGGAAATCGTCCATAGTGCCGTTACCTTATTTATATTGTATCATGCGGCTGATGTACTTACCAATGATATCGAACTCCAGATTCACCACACTGCCCACTTTGAAAGCATGGAAATTGGTATGCTCAAAGGTGTAAGGAATAATGGCCACCTGGAAAGTATCGTCGGTGGGATTGCACACGGTCAGGCTGACACCATTGACCGTTACCGAGCCTTTGTCTACCGTGATGTAGCCGCGCTTTGCCATCTCCTTGTCAAAAGCATACCGGAAAGTAAAGTAATAGCTTCCTTCCGCATCCTTTATATCGATGCAAGTGGCAGTCTGGTCCACATGTCCTTGAACGATATGGCCATCCAGCCGGCCGTTCATCATCATACTACGCTCCACATTCACTTCATCTCCCACCTGCAACAAGCCAAGATTGGAACGGTCCAGCGTTTCCTTCATGGCCGTCACGGTATAGGTATCATCTGTCAGACTGACTACCGTCAGGCAAACACCGTTGTGAGACACACTCTGGTCTATTTTTAATTCACTGACGAATGAACACTTGAAAGTAAAATGTACATTCTCCTGGTCTTTGACCATCGCCACCAATGTGGCACATTCTTCTACTATTCCGGAAAACATGGTTCTATATACTTTTAGGTTATACGCGATTTATTATTAATATGCGCAAAGATACAAAAAGCCCTTCGTATAGGTACAAAAAAAAGGAAGCTTTTCACAAAGCCTCCTTTTTCAGTTTTCAATAGGTATTAGTTTTTTTTTAAGGTAAAAAGATTGTTTTCAGGATAACGATGCAAATATAGGCGCTTTTCGTGATACTAACCAAATTAAAAAACATGTCTTATAACATCTTTTTGAGAAATCATTTAAGTTTATTATCATTTCAAAGCATTTTTCTACACCTGCAATCGTTTTCAATGGACAAATATAAGGCTATTTTCCATGAAACACTGAAATTATCCTAAAATTTTGTTTATTTCTTACCATTTAAGTAGTGTTCGTCTGTCCGCCCACTATGTTTTAACACTTTTGCGTCGATAAAGAACACTATTTCTTCGGCAATATTCGTGATGTGGTCGCCGGAACGCTCCAACTTGCGGAACACGCTCACCAGGTTCAGACAAGAGAGTGCACTCTCCGGATGCCGGCTGATGTAGTCGGCAAGAATGGCAGTGGCCTCAGCATTGATTTCATCCAGCATATTGTCCTTGGCAAACACGGCGGTAGCCAGTTCCTGGCTCTCCTCCTGAAGCGCCTGTTTTGCCTGTTCGAGCATGGAGAGTACCTGGGCTATCATCTCTTCGAGACGGAGTTGCTTGACCAGCTCAGTATCCAAAGCAGGTTCATGGCAGTTGAGGGCAAAGCGGGCAATGCCCTCTGCAAAGTCGCCCAGACGCTCCAGGTTCGTATTGATTTTGAGCATGGCAAGCACAAAGCGCAGGTCGATGGCAACGGGGTTGTAAAGGGCAATGATGTCTTCCACGTCGCTGTCTATTTTCAGTTCGAAAGCATTGACACGACGTTCGCGCACCAATACCTGCTGGGCCAGTTCCCGGTCCAGCGTAAGCACGGCATCACCTGCACGGTCGAGCTGATTATATACCAGGGTCCACATTTCGTCTATTTCCTTTTTCAGCAAGACGAGTTCAGATTCGATAAACTTCACCATAATGTTTCTATTTTAAGATTACTTTTGTACAACTTATTTTTGCTTGTATGGAACAATCCGCTACCCGAAGCGTCCCGTGATGTAGTTCTGCGTCTCCACCTTATCGGGATTCGTAAATATCTTCCGGGTATCTCCAAACTCCACCATCTGCCCCATATAGAAGAAAGCCGTATTATCACTGACACGTGCTGCCTGTTGCATGTTGTGGGTGACGATGACGATAGTGTACTGCTTCTTCAACTCGTGGATAAGCTCTTCCACCTTGGCAGTGGAGATGGGGTCGAGGGCGGATGCCGGCTCATCCATCAGCAGGACTGAAGGAGACACCGCCATGGCACGGGCTATGCAGAGACGTTGCTGCTGACCGCCGGAGAGGGCGTAGGCAGAGACTTTCAGCTTGTCCTTCACCTCGTCCCAAAGGGCGGCGCCTTTCAGAGTTTCTTCCACCCGCTGACGGATGAAGGCGTTATCGGTGATGCCATTCACACGGAGTCCGTAGGCAACGTTCTCGAAGATGCTTTTGGGGAAAGGATTGGGCCGCTGGAACACCATGCCCACGTTCTTGCGGAGTTCGTCCACTTGCACTCCTTTTCCATAGATGTCTTGTCCGTCAATGCGTATCTCGCCGGTCAGACGGGTGTCGGGAATCAAATCGTTCATGCGGTTCAGCAGGCGCAGGAAGGTAGACTTTCCACAGCCCGAGGGGCCGATGAAGGCTATCACAGACTTCTCCTCAATGTCCATGCTGATGCCTTTCAGGGCATGGAAATCGCCATACCAGAAGTTCACGTCACGGGTTTCTATCTTGTTCTTCATACCTATTGTATATGTTTTCAATTCGTCTTAATCTTCTTCTCAAAGTATTTCCGCAGGGCGTTTGCCAACAGATTCACCAGGAGGATAATCAGTATCAGCACCAATGCTGTGCCATAAGCGATGGGAAGCTGCGCTTCCATATCCGTACCGCTGGTAGAGATGACATAGAGGTGATAAGGAAGCGCCATGCACTGGTCGAAGATACCGGTCGGCAGTTGCGGCAGGAAGTAGGCGGCACAGGTGAAAAGGATGGGTGCCGTCTCGCCCGAAACGCGCCCCAGCGCCAGAATCAGTCCGGTGATGATATTGGGCATTCCCATCGGCAGGATGACATGCCAGATGGTCTGGAGCTTGGTGGCTCCCAACGCGCGGCTTCCTTCGCGCATGCTGTCGGGGATGGCTTTCAGTGCTTCTTCCGTGGTGCGGATAACCAAAGGCAGACTCAGCAAGCCCAGTGTCAACGAACCTGCCAGGATGCTGTCTCCAAAATCCATATAGTTGACGAACAGTGCCATGCCGAACAGACCGAACACGATGGAAGGGATGCCGCTCAGATTATTCGTCATCATCCGTATGAAGCGTACTACCCAGCCTTTCGGCACATACTCATTCATATAAATGCCGCTCATCACTCCCACCGGAAAAGCAAACAAGGCACTACCCGCCATCAAACAGAACGTACCTACAATGGCAGGAAGGATTCCGCCGGCAGTCATACCGTTGGTAGGAGCTGTAGTGAGGAACTCCCAATCGATGACTCCTATACCTTTATATATAATGAAACCGAGGATTGCAAAAAGAATCCCCACCACACTCAGGCTCAACAGACGGAACAAGCCGAATGCCATGTTTTGCGAAAGATGCTTCCTATTAACCATATCTATCTTCTTTTATTTTCGTCTTGGCGAAACCGCTTCCACCGTGAAGTTTATCAATAAACTGATGAAGAACAGCACAACACCCAGCAGGAACAATGCTTCGTAGTGAGGTCCGCCGGCAGGCGCCTCGCCCAGTTCGGCGGCAATCGTTGCCGGAATGGTGCGCAGCGGTTCCAAGATGGTATGGGGAATGACGGCGGCGTTGCCTGTCACCATCAGCACAGCCATCGTCTCGCCCACCGCACGGCCGATGCCTAACACCACCCCGGAGGTGATGCCCGAAATGGAGTAAGGAATCACCACCTTATATATAGTTTGCCATTGCGATGCTCCCAGTGCCAAGCTGGCTTCGCGCATGGCGCGGGGACAATTCCTCATCGCGTCTTCTGTCACCGTTATGATGGTGGGCAACGCCATAATGGCAAGCACAATACTGCCCGCCAGCCCGCTCTCGCCTACCGGCAAGTTGAACACCTGCTGCAAAAACGGCACAATGACAATTAAGCCGAAAAAGCCGTAGACCACCGACGGTATGCCACTCAGCAACTCAATGATGGGCTTCAGCAGATTCCTTACCCGGGAATTGGCTACCTCCGACATATAGATTGCCACCGACAGACCAAACGGCAATGCAAAGAGGATGGCAAACAGACTGACCCACAGCGTCCCCGTAATGAGCGGCAAAAAGCCGAACTGCGCAGCAGGTGTTGCCGTGGGAAACCATTCGGCACCGGCAAAGACGTCCTTCACCGAAATGGTGTTGTCTTTCAGCAGATGCACCGAGTCTGGACGGACGATGAACTGCTGCGGTACAAAGGCTATAATGCCAGGCGTACGCTCCACCAGCTCCGTAATGCAGGCACCTGCATTTTCGTAGGAAGCGCCCAACTGCTCTTCCGTATAATACAGTGTGATGTCCTCCAAACGGAAAAGGCGGATAGGAAGGTCCTCCCCTCCCACTTCGTTCCAGTTTGTCAGCTCTTCATCAAAGACATTCTTTATCTGTGCCGGAGTCAGTTCGCCCACCCGGTTCTCCTTATTCAAGGCCAATACATACCCTTCTTCTATCACCTTGCTGCTGAACAAGCCCAGCGCTTCGGAAAAGAGGAACACGACGATAAGTACGATGGTAAGACTCGTCACAAAGCCGCTACAAGCCAGTATACCTTCTACAATCTTCTCAAAAATCTTTTTCATGTTGCCTATTGATTTCTGTATGCAAAGGAACGAGCCGGATGTTAAGGCAGTGTGACTAACGTTTGAAAGAAATGTTTCAAAGGTGTTACAAAACTGTTACAACGACTTAAAGTACACCCCATGTAACACATTTGTAATATCCATTGCCTTAATTTGCATCATGCGTTGAGCCAGATTACATGATGCATACCATCGGTTTACATCATGTGTTTGCCCCAATTGCATTATCTGTTTACCCTATTTGCATCATGTGTTTTATGAAGACAAGAGAATTACTTCTACTCCTCGCACTGACAGCCACCACTGGCATGCAGGCGCAACGCATCAAAGGCAGCGATACCGTGCTCCCCATAGCGCAGCAGACCGCCGAACGCTTTATGACCCTGAACCCCTCTGCCCGTGTCACCGTGACCGGCGGCGGAACCGGTGTCGGTATTTCAGCCCTGCTGGACCAGACCACGGACATCGCCATGGCTTCCCGCGCCATCAAGTTCAGCGAAAAGATGAAAGCCAAAGCCGCCGGAGAAGACTTGGCAGAAGTTCCCATCGCCTACGATGCCCTTGCCGTAGTGGTCCACCCCTCCAACCCAGTGAAACAACTGACCCGCCAACAACTGGAAGATATCTTCCGGGGCAAAATCACCAACTGGCAGCAAGTGGGCGGAGACGACCGCAAAATCGTAGTCTACTCCCGCGAGACTTCCTCCGGTACCTACGAGTTCTTCAAGGAAAGCGTACTGAAAAACAAGAACTACATGAGCAGCAGTCTCTCCATGCCTGCCACGGGAGCCATTATCCAATCCGTCAGCCAAACTCGCGGAGCCATCGGATATGTGGGTCTAGCCTATGTATCGCCGCGTATCAAGACGCTCGCCGTTTCATACGACGGGCAACATTATGCCGCTCCCACGCTGGAGAATGCCATCAATAAGACTTATCCGATAGTACGCCCGCTATACTATTATTATAACCGGAAAAACGCTTCGGTCATAGCCCCTCTGCTCGATTTCATTTTGTCTGCCGCAGGACAGAAAATCATCAAAGAGAGCGGATATATCCCGGTACATAACGAATAAATCTTCATTCTTCATTCTTCATTCTTCATTTTTTTACCCTATCTTTGTCCCCACGATACGAAAATAGTAACATTATGGCAGAAATAAAGAGCGAAGAAACAAGCGAAAAAAAGAGCTTGAACTTCATTGAGCAAATAGTAGAAAACGATTTGAAAGAAGGTAAAAACGGGGGAAAAGTACAAACACGCTTCCCGCCCGAACCGAACGGTTACCTCCACATCGGACACGCCAAGGCCATCTGCCTTGATTTCGGTATTGCCGCTGCACACGGCGGTGTCTGCAACCTGCGTTTCGATGACACCAACCCCACCAAGGAAGATGTGGAATATGTAGAAGCCATCAAGGAAGACATCCAGTGGCTGGGCTACAAATGGGGTAACGAATATTACGCTTCCGACTATTTCCAGCAATTGTGGGACTTCGCTATCCGCCTCATCAAGGAGGGCAAGGCATACATCGACGAACAGACTTCCGAGCAGATTGCCGCCCAGAAAGGAACTCCCACCCAGCCCGGTGTGGAAAGTCCCTACCGCAACCGTCCTATCGAAGAAACACTGGATTTGTTCCAGAAGATGAACAGCGGCGAGATTGAGGAAGGTGCCATGGTGCTCCGCGCCAAGATAGACATGGCAAGCCCCAACATGCACTTCCGCGACCCTATCATCTACCGTGTAGTGAAGCATCCGCACCATCGCACGGGCACCACTTGGAAGGCTTATCCGATGTACGACTTCGCCCACGGGCAAAGCGACTTCTTCGAAGGCGTGACACACTCGCTCTGCACACTGGAGTTTGTGCCCCACCGTCCACTCTACGATCTCTTCGTGGACTGGGTGAAGGAAGGCAAAGACCTCGACGATAACCGCCCCCATCAGTATGAGTTCAACAAACTGAACCTCAGCTATACGCTGATGAGCAAGCGCAACCTGCTGACTCTAGTCAAGGAAGGCTTGGTAAACGGTTGGGACGACCCCCGTATGCCGACTATCTGCGGTTTCCGCCGTAGGGGATACTCTCCGGAGTCCATTCATAAGTTCATCGACAAAATAGGATATACAACCTACGATGCGCTCAATGAATTCGCCCTGCTGGAAAGCGCCGTGCGCGAGGACTTGAACGACCGCGCCACCCGCGTATCTGCCGTACTGAATCCGGTGAAGCTTATCATCACCAACTATCCCGAAGGGCAAGTGGAAGAGATGGAAGCCGTCAACAACCCCGAACATCCCGAAGAAGGCAACCACGTCATCGAATTCAGCCGCGAACTTTGGATGGAGCGCGACGACTTCATGGAAAATGCTCCGAAGAAATATTTCCGCATGACACCGGGACAAGAGGTACGTCTGAAGAACGCGTACATCGTGAAGTGTACCGGCTGCAAGAAGAACGACGCCGGTGAAATCACCGAAGTATATTGCGAATATGACCCTGATACCAAGAGCGGTCTGCCCGGAGCCAACCGTAAGGTGAAAGGCACCATCCATTGGGTAAGTTGTGCCCACTGCCTCGAAGCAGAAGTACGTCTCTACGACCGTCTGTGGAAAGTGGAGAACCCGCGCGATGAGCTTGCCGCCATCCGCGAAGCGAAGAACTGCGACGCACTGACAGCCATGAAAGAAATGATCAACCCCGACTCCCTGAATGTGCTGCCCTGCTGCTACATCGAGAAGTACGCTGCCGGCATGCAGCCCCTCTCCTACCTGCAGTTCCAACGTATCGGTTATTTTAATGTTGACAAAGATTCTACGCCAGAAAAAATGGTATTCAACCGTACTGTAGGTCTGAAAGACGTTTGGGGTAAAATCAATAAATAAGAATATGAGTAAAAAAAACCTGCTGTCCGGAAGAGACAAAGAACTGCAAGAAATGGCAGAACAATATGAAGCTGCCAAAGCAGAGAACAGAACCATCTATCTGGACGCAGACGACTTAGCCGACCTCGCAGACTGGTATGCCGTGCATCATAAATATGCCATGGCTACCGAGGTCGTAGAGTATGGCTTGGGAATACATCCGGATAATACGGCTCTGCTGGTGGAACAGGCATACTTGTTCCTCGACACCCAGCATAAAGAGCAAGCCAAAGATATATTGGAACGGATTGCCGAAGAATCTTCCGAAGTGAAAGTGCTGAAAGCCAACCTACTGTTGGGCGAAGGCAAAGAAGCAGAAGCAGAAGCGATACTCGACAGCATAGACGATAAGGACGACCTGGCCAACATCGTCGATGTATCCTATATGTACATTGACATGGGATTCCCGGAAAAAGCATTGACATGGCTGACGCGCGGACTCGAAAAATATGCCGAAGAAGAAGCCTACCTTGCCGTCACCGGCGACTGTTACTACGCCCAGGGACTGTTTGAAAAAGCCACCTTCTTCTTCAATAAGCTGATTGACAAGAATCCGTATTCGGCTCCTTACTGGTTTGGACTGGCCCGTTGCTACTTTGACCAGCAGATGTTCGACAAAGCAATCGAAGCATGCGACTATGCCACGGTGGCCGATGACGAGTTTGCCGATGCCTACCTGATGAAAGGACATTCCTTCTTCCAATTGGGAAATGAGGAAAGTGCCATGGAGAACTACCTGCAGGCCGAAAAATTCCATCTTGTCTCCCACGGTTTCATCAACACCTTCATCGGTCTGAACAAAGCCTCCAAAGGAGAATGGAAAGAAGGATACGACTATCTGGAAAAAGCCATAACGGCCGAAGACAGCCATGACTTCGCCTTGCCTTCTCTTTATGCCAATGCAGCCCTATGCCTGCACAAGATGGGAAAGAAACGCAAAGCACACCAGTATTGTAAAAAAGCATACGACCTGGCACCCGAAGAGATAGACCCGTACTTGATTGAGGGGCGCATCTACATGGAAGAAGGTGAGTATGAGAAAGGTGTGAAAAAATGGGCCAAAGCCTTAGAGTATGCCCCCTATGCAGATACCTGGCACGAAATAGGCATGTGTAGCATGGAAATAGGACAACTGAGCTATGCCAAGCTGGCCTTTGAACATGTCAAAGAGATGGAGCCGGACTTTGAAGGTATCAACGAAAGGCTGACCTCTCTGTATATGCTGCTCAAAGACAAAGAGAACTTCATGAAGTACAACCAGCTGTGCGAACATCCGTTCAGGCTGGAAGAGTTGGATAGATTACAGCAGATACTACAAGAAGATAATCAGGAAGAGCTGGCCCTAGTGATGAAGAATATTTTCAATGCATTACAATAATAGTAATTATATACCACTAATCTAGCAAATGGAATCAGTAGCCTTTATCCAATGGTGTCTCGACCACCTCAATTACTGGACCATCACTTTATTGATGGCCATTGAAAGTTCGTTTATTCCCTTCCCCTCGGAAGTTGTAGTCCCTCCTGCCGCTTGGAAAGCCGCCAACAATGACAACATGAATATATATCTGGTGGTATTGTTTGCAACCATAGGGGCAAATATCGGAGCATTGATAAACTACTATCTGGCAAAATGGCTGGGACGCCCCATCATTTACAAGTTTGCCAACAGCCGTTTCGGGCACATGTGCCTCATCGACGAAGCCAAAGTGCAGCATGCGGAGGAATACTTTGACAAGCATGGAGCCGTATCAACCTTTGTCGGCCGCCTGATACCTGCTGTTCGCCAGTTGATATCCATCCCTGCCGGTCTGGCACGCATGAAGCTGGGAACTTTCTTGCTGTACACCACCTTGGGTGCAGGCCTTTGGAATTCCATCCTGGCTTTTATCGGCTATTACTTGTCCACAGTACCCGGCATTGAGAACGAGGAACAGCTGCTTGCCAAAGTAACGGAATACAGCCATGAGATAGGTTATGTATTTATCGGAATCGGCGTACTCATCGTGGCATTCTTCATCTATAAAGGCATGAAGAAGAAATAAAAAAGAAAACGGTATGATAATAAAAAAGCGGTGGACAGCATGATAAATTCTGTCCACCGCTTTTTATTGCTTATCCCAAATCCAAACTTTCTACTTTACAGCTGCAATAGCTTTATCATAGTCAGGTTCTTGCGTAATTTCAGGTACCAATTCCGTATAGGCAATCTTACCATCTTTGCCGATAACCACTACCGAACGCGCCAGTAGACCTGCAAGCGGTCCGTCGGCCATGCGTACCCCGTAGTTTTCATCAAAATCGGAAAAACGGAAATCAGACAAAGGAATCACATTCTCAATACCCTCCGTTGTACAGAAACGTGCATGTGCAAAAGGCAAATCCTTGGAGATTGCCAACACTACCGTATCGGGCAGGCCGGCAGCCAGTTTGTTGAACTTACGTACAGAAGTAGCGCACACACCAGTGTCAAGGCTGGGGAAAATATTCAAAATAACATTCTTCCCGTTCAGTTCCTTCAAAGAGAATGAAGACAAATCTGTTTTTACCAATTCGAAATCGGGGGCAACAGAGCCCACCTTTATAAATTCACCGATAACCTTTACCGGTTGTCCTTTAAATTTTGTTGTAGCCATAGTTTTATCAAATTATATGTATACATAACAAATTACATACAGAAAAAGTTCACCCGAAACTTTTTTCCGGATAAACTGTTATTCTACAGACGAATTAATGATAATCACTTAAAAAATTAAATTCACATGAAAACTATTTTTGACGAACTTCAGCAGGAAGTAAAGAATTGGTGGATTTCACTCATTCTTGGTATTCTTTATGTAATAGTGGCTATAAGCCTGATGTTCTCCCCTCTCAGCGGGTATGCGGTATTGAGCATTCTGTTCAGCGTCTCCATGTTGTTCAGCGGTCTGCTGGAAATATCCTTTGCAGTAAGTAACCGTAGAAGGGTATCCAGTTGGGGATGGTATCTGGCTGGAGGTATCATCGACATGATTCTGGGATTCTACCTGATAACCTACCCAATGCTCAGCATGGAAGTCATTCCATTCATCATTGCCTTCTGGCTGATGTTCCGCGGCTTCTCATCCGTAGGCTATGCCATGGACCTCAAAAGATACGGGACAAGAGACTGGGGATGGTATGTTGCTTTCGGTATTCTTGCCGTCATCTGCTCGCTCATCATCTTGTGGCAACCGGCAGTAGGCGCCCTTTACGCCGTGTACATGATTTCGTTTGCATTCCTGATTATAGGTTTCTTCCGTATCATGCTGTCATTCGAGCTAAAAAACCTGCACAAGCGCGGGAAAGAGTGGAAGGAAAAGAAAGAGAAAGAAGTATCGGCCGAATAAGTAGCCCACACGAAGCGTGTCAAAAGGAATCCCACCTTTGACACCTTCGTTTAGCCGAATTGCTCAATAACGTCTCAGAAAACGGAACATCGTAGTCCGTGACACTCCCATCTGCCGGGCAAGTTCGGCACACGACTCTCCTCTTTGGTGCTCCCTTACAAGTTTCCTCTTGTTCGCATAGAGTATCTTCATCTTGGGTGTGTCCCCTTTCTTCCTGCCCAGATGTTTTCCTTCTTTCCTCCGTCGTTCCAAGGCTTCTTTGGTGCGCATGGAAATCAGATTACGCTCTATCTCGGCCATCAGTCCAAAAGCAAAACCCAGCACTTTGCTGTTGATGTCATTCTGAAACACATACCCCTCTTTGGTACTGTACAGCACCACTCCCCTTTTGATGCAGGAGTTAAGAATGGTCATTATCTCCAGCAGTGTCCGGCTAAGCCGTGAAATCTCCGTTATAATCAAGGAGTCTCCCGGTTTCATCCGGTCCAACAAGCCCGCCAGTTTACGCTCTTTGCTACTCACTTTTCCGCTGACCGTCTCCATGTACCATCTGTCGATACTCAACCCATTCTTCTCCGCGAAGCGTATAATTTCCTCGCGCTGATTCTCTAAAAACTGTTTTTCTGTACTTACTCTTAAATAAGCTACTACTGCCATAATTGATAAACGTTTATTGGTTATTATTCACCACCAAAGAACGGTTATTCAAGTAAGAGTGGCAACACACAACTATGACTCTCTATCACAGAGGATCACATTATGGACATCCCTCGAAGTCAGGGAAGACTTCTCGGTAACCATCTCAAATATGCCTATAAACAAAGAAAACAGCCCCACTGAAGCTGTTTTCTGAAATTAGTTCATAAAAAATTGATACTATGTAGTTTCATAGTATACTCTTCTTCATTTCATTCACTATGTATCTCACATCCTCATCCGTCACATAAGGACCACTCGGCAAGCAAAGACCACGCTTGAACAAGCCTTCACTAATGCCATTCACATAGGCAGGATTATTTGCATATACCGGCTGGAGATGCATGGGCTTCCATAAGGGACGGCTCTCGATACCGGCTTTATCCAAGCAAACACGCATGGCCTCTACATTACGGTTAGGCTCACAAGAAGTATGGGCACTCACTGACTCATGCGTAACACCGGCGGCACCACCTACGGCGCCTTTTACTGTCTCACGGTAGGCATCCTCCTCACCTCTCACATGCAGATTCCCGTCAAGCAGTACCGTGTTCAGCCAATAATTGCTGTCATAACGTCCGGAAGGATTCTCATGAAGCGTGATTCCCTCCACATCAGCCAACAGCTCACGATACAGACCGCACAGATGCTTATGGTGCGCTATGTGCTCATCCACCACCATCATCTGACCGCGGCCGATTCCGGCACAAATGTTACTCATCCTATAATTATAGCCTATACGCTCATGCTGGTAGTAGGGATAGGACTCACGGGCCTGGGTAGCATAGAACATTATCTCACGCTTGGACTCTTCATCAGGGCAAATCAAAGCACCGCCACTGCTGGTGGTTATCATCTTGTTGCCATTGAAAGAAAGCACACCATATTTGCCAAAAGTTCCGAGGACTTGCCCGTCAAACTTGCTTCCAAAGCCTTCGGCGGCATCCTCTATGACCGGAATACCATATTTATCTGCCACTGACATGATTTGGTCTGTCTTGTAGGGCATCCCATACAAAGCCACCGGAACAATCGCTTTGGGTTTCCGACCGGTCTTGTTGATACGATCCTCGATAGCTTTCTCCAAAAGAACCGGGTCCATGTTCCATGTATCAGCCTCAGAATCCACGAATACCGGAGTGGCACCGAGATAGGTCACCGGATGGGAAGAGGCACAAAAGGTAAAGCTTTGTACTATCACTTCGTCACCCTGACCAACTCCGCAAGCGAGCAGGGCCAGGTGTACCGCTGCTGTACCTGCACTCAAGGCCACTACCTTTTTATCCTGTCCCACGAAGCGTTCCAAATCCTGCTCGAAGGCATTCACATTAGGACCGAGGGGTACTACCCAGTTGGTATCGAAGGCTTCCTGTATGAAGCCCATCTCCTTGCCGCTCATGTGAGCGAGGCAAAGATATATTCTCTTATCCATAAAATTATAAATGAATTTCTTTTCAAAGAAGTGCAATGAATATTATGAAGATATCTCTCTTTTTACATAATATGGAATTAGCAAAAAAACAAGGATTTTACAGAGCTTTTTCCAAAACCGTTTCATATCTAAAACGATATAATTGCTTCTTTTTTAGCAAGGGTTACTTTCTCAAGATGTCCTGGACATAATATCCGAGACTCAGCCAATCGAATTATTCGTGCTTTCGATTTATCCGCCTCCTTTTTATTACCATTGGGAAGATTCGTTACAACATTATATCCCGGTATATATGAATCTCCTGAAAAAACATAGTTCCCTACAAGATAAGTAATACAAGTTGGACTATGCCCCGGTGTTTCTATTGCCTTTACATTTATCCCATCTAGTAGAGTAATGGAATCTTCTTCACGAACAACTTTAATATTTTCTCCCCAATATACCATTGGGGTACCATAGTATTTCGATAGATTCAGTTTTACAGAAGCCAAAGCTTTTATACCAGCTTCATTAGTATAGATTATTGCACTGGGAAATATCCGTACTAAAGCAGGCAATCCATAGATATGATCGTAGTGAATATGTGTCAGTAAAATCCCTTTCAGCACCCTGTCTTTATCCACAATCTCCATAATTTTTTCAACATCTCCAGGGTCCACAATCCAAAAATCCAATCTATCAACTTCAAGAATATATGTTTTTGATTCTAGAATAGTATTGACAATGGATTTTACAGTTAACATTATATTAAAAATATTGAATCACCGATTATCAGCACAATCTTCAATGCCTTCAAATTATATCATCAATAGATTGATAACCATTTTCTCCATGCTGGAAAATTATTGAACATATCCGTGAAATTATCAGGATTCTTAAACCCTTCCCAGTTCCTATATTTTTTAGGCAACCCTCTTTGTGCGACAAATGGATTATAGTTCAAATACCTCCCCTTATTCAAAGAAGTTATCTCAGCCATTTCATCAACACTTAGTTCAAAATCTAAAATCGAAATATTTTCTTTCAAATGAACCATATTCCAAGTCTTAGGAATCACAATAATACCTCTTTGGACAAGCCACCGTAGGACTACTTGAACGGTGCTCTTACCATGTTTTTTTGCGATTGCCAAAATCAAAGGATGCTCGATAATCTCCAGTCTTGGCTCTACTGAACGAAAATGACTGAATGTCGACATAGCTTCAACTGCAATTCCTCTATCCTGACAGTATTTTGTTAATTCAATCTGAGCGTTTAATGGACTAATTTCTATTTGATTTACAGCAGGAACAACATCCGAAATCTCACTCAAAGCTTCAATATGTGGCTGCAGAAAATTGGAAACTCCAATTGCCCTGATTCTTCCCTCTTTATAGAATTTCTCAAGAACCTCCCACATATCCATGAATATTTTCCAAGGATTATGAATCAAAAATAAGTCTATATATTCCGTATCAAGGTTATCAAAAGATTTTAGAATAGCTTGTTCGATACTGACATTATTTCTTCGGTTAAGAATTCTATGAATTCCATACTTATATCCCCCATAGTAAAACGCATCAATATTTACTTTTGTAGTAATAAACACATCTTCACGCTTAATACCATGTTTCTTGAAAATCCGGGCAATATCAGCCTCATTATAATATCTCCAAGCTGTATCAAACTGCCTGTAACCCATATCATAAGCTTTTATCAAAGTATCTTCTAGCTTATCCTTCGGTATAAGAAACGTTCCTAGACCAACTTGCGGCATTTCAATGCCATTATTTAATTTTACATATTGCATATCCATATAATTATGCAGTTAAAATATTACGTATTCTTTATATGGTTCAAACGATTTTGCCCATCCAGCAAAACGGTTGACAACAGATTCATTATCAATCATGAGTCGTTCACGCTCAGATTTATTCGTCAAACGGTTGTAAAGTTCAGAGACTTCTACAACGCGAGTGATTCCATCTTCTCCTATCATGCAACGAGTTACGTTGAAAGTTAACTTAATAAGCCGTTTAGTTGATTCATCCCAATAAGAGTGAAGAACTATACCAAATTCAGCTAAAACATTATCAAGAAAGAAGCCGACATCGGGAGTAAATGCTAAATTCCCAAGGGCATAAGCGCAGAATACACCATTATCCAAACGTTCACAGCGTAGTGAAGTATGAGGGTGGTTAGCTACAATAATATCAGCACCGGCCTCTTTTAGACTATCAATAATAAATCTGGTATAGAAACCTGGAGATGGATTATATTGTCCTCCAACATGAGGATAAGCCACGACAATATCTGCCACTTCTTTTGCTTTATGAACCTTTTCAAGAACCCTTTCCAGAAAAACTTGATTTTTTGAATTGGTAATAGCAGCAGGTGAGACATCATCAGAAATATATTTTTCTATAGATTTTCCCTCTCCTGATGTTTTAAATTCCAACTTCAATAATTTCTGTTGTTTCTTGGTCAAATCAATTCTCCACTGTTCATCCTCATTGAGAAACACCCCATTCAGTTGCGAATTGGTTCCAAAAGTACAGCATATAACAGCTACCTTCAGAGTACCGACTTGCTTAACAAATACTTTTTCACTATCTCCTACTGTAAGATAACTACCAGAACAATCAATGCCAGCAGCTTTAATACAACGCAATGTCTCAGACAAGCCATCTACCCCTCTATCCAAACAATGGTTATTGCAGGTCGCTACAAAATCAATACCAGCCGCTTTCACCTCATCCAATAACGAAGAAGGAGTAGCAAAGCATACATCTGATTGAGTGATATTATCTTGAGTATAAGGGGAACGCATGATGGGTGATTCCAAATTAGCAATCACATAATTAGAATCCTTCAACAGAGGTGCCAAACCAGACAGATACCCATCATATCTATACTCACCATGTTTCTTCATTACGGCATCATTCTGTGCTTTCAAACACATGATGTCTCCAAGAAAACTCAATTTAATCATACTTTCATCATAAGTCTTGAACCATTCTCAAATTTCATCTCTACGCTATTGCGATAGTCTTTATGAACTTTAGAGACTCTCTCCATCACTTCATCCAAATATTTTCCAAAAAGAGGTCCACCATTCATCTGTGCAAATCCTGATTCTGCAGTTAGATTCATCTCTATGAAAACCGGCTCATTATTTACATCAAGTGCAATATCCCACCCGACCAAATCGAAATAGGGCAGACGACGATGCAAATCAAACACGAATTTCATCACTCTATCATAATTCGGTATAGTAAGGCTTTCAAATCCTAAGAATTCTTTCAATGTAGGTTTATCAAGTGTGTGATAGCGAAGAACACGCTGATCGAGACTACCATCATCATAAACATGGCAGAAACCACCACCTGTCGATGCATTATCATTAAACGCACCTTTACCTCCAAATCGAACGACTGATACCAATAGTACATATTCTCCAGCTAAAGTACGATAAGTATAAATTCTAAGCGTGTTCAGTGACGACTCGTTCAGTTTCTTCAATGTTGCACTTTGTTCAAGCCGTTTCTGAATATTGAAATCCCATTTATATGTCTCAAACAAATCCTTGACTTTCGCTGTATCAATTTCTTCCTTCCGAACCAATTTCACATTCTTACCTGAACCTGAATCAATGGATGGCTTGATTATACAATCCAAATCAGTTGCAAGTACCAGTTTAACAGCTTCTTCTGTAGAAATAGGCATATCATCAGGGCTAAAGAATCTACCATTAATATTCTTCATCAGAATGGAAGGTTTCTTAATATCAGGGAATAGTCTGTCATAACCATTTTTATCCATATAGGAATTGATAAAATCGAAACGATTCAAGCAAGGAATAACATAATAGTAATACACATCATCCGACATATACCTATCATTATAATCAGAGCACCACATCCTTGAATAGAAATCAGCATATACCATTGAAACCTGAAAACCATATTGTGCAAAATACTCAGAATACTCCTTCTTATGTACTCTATAGTCAAAAACATCACGTGAAGGCAGTGTATGATTCTTTAAAAAATCAAAGCCTAAGAATTGTTCTTTTTTTGTATTGATAAATTTTTCCATGACACTATTCTTTAATTTGTGCCAACTGCACCAATCCAACATTTTTTTTAAACATAAATACCATCAAAGCATCATCCAGTCCATGACCAGGTATAGGTTTCGCCAAAGGCATGAACTTACGTGCACGGAGTTCTTGCATAGCTTCGTCAATATCATCTACCGCATAGCATATATGATACGGTGTAGGACCATTTTTTGCTAATATTTTCACTATAGGAGAAGTCTCATCCAACGGTTGAAGAAGTTCAACAGTAGGAAATCCTTCTCTGCAGGCGTAGGCTACATAAACTTTCTGGATGGGTTCAATTACAGTTTCAGAAACAACATACCCTCCAGCTACATACTCTGGCTTAACTTTTTCTATATCATTTACGGCAAAGCCTATATGATGGAAACGTGCATTTTCTAACATGATTATTTTGACTTATATATTTGTACATCAGTACAAACAATGTTATCAATATTGAATTCCATACATCCCCACTGAAGCCCCACCCCAAAACCGCAGGCTAGAATATGGTTGGCGTTGTTATGAAGCCGTTCCTTACACTGAGTCACGAGAGTTAGAGGAATTGATGCACATGTAACGTTACCATAGTCCGCTAGGCAATACGGACATTTTTCCGCGGGAATTTTTATACTTTTACGAATTTTTTCATCAATGAATTTATTTGCCTGATGCAACAGCAAAAGATCAATAGTATCAACATTGATATTATACTGAGCAATACATTCCTTTAGGGCACGAGGAGGAACCTTAATAGCAAATGAAAAAACATCCATGCCATTGACAACCATATCATTACCCTTACGAATAATGCCAGGTTCAACCTCTTTTTCCTGTAATGTTTCTGGAGTAATAGGATAACGCATACCACCATACTTGGTATAAATGGCAGAAATACCGCTACCATCTACTCCGAATGTAAAATTCATGGGCTTTGCATTCACATCGTATTCCAGAGCCGTTACTGTTGCAGCATCAGCAAACAGAGGACGAACAGTTCTATCCCTTTTATTCCGGTTAGTAGAGTTAGTCTCTGCATTTATCATCAAACCACGTTTTAAACCGCCATGAGAGAGCATAGAAGCAGCAATACTCATACCATTTACGAAACCACAGCAACCAAGAGGTACATCCATCACGCAGCAGCCTTTACTTAACCCTAATCTATCTTGAAGAATGCAAGAAGTCATAGGAGCTATATAGTCACGTGATTGGCAAACATATACCAACAAGTCAAGACTTTCTTTTTCCCAACCCAATTCTGCAATCATCTTCTCAACAGCTACAACTGTCAAGTCAGATGCCGTTGTACCAGAATCAACCACATGCTTCCTCTCTATACCGGTTGACGCAATAATCTTTTTGGCCTCTTCTTCATTTTCAAAAATTGACAAAGTAAGATTTTCTTCAACCTTCTCAGGTACACAAGCCGATAAACCTGCTACCCTTACATTATTAACTGTTAATGCAGACATAATCTTATTTAATGAGTGATAATCGTTGCACTTTCCCTGTTGCAGTCTTCGGAATGCGCGCAATAAATTCATACTCTGTTGGAATTTCATAAGGTTCAAGCAATCCGCTAAGACCGTGCCTGATTTCGTCAAAGGAGAGTTGGCAGCCCATCTTCTGAATAAAAGCTTTAGGCACTTCGCCAAGAATACCTTTAGGATCTTTGACTGGAACCACAGCACAGTCTATTACACCAAGACTTTTAATAGCTTCTTCGATAGTCAGCGGGCTGATTTTCTTTCCTCCAATGTTGATTAATTCTTTTTTGCGACCAACCATATAGTAGAGTCCGTTTTCATTTTTGAAACCAAAGTCCCCTGTGCGAAAATAATCCCCGAAGAATGCCGCCGCATTGTCCTTATCAAGCAAATAACGGCTCATCACCATATTACCCCTTACGCAAATCTCACCCTGCTGTCCCGTAGGCATTTCTGTGCCATTATCATTCATAATTTTCGCTTCCACCTCTTCGGATGTAGGCATCCCAATAGTATCCAGATTGTCCTTGTACTGATGGAATTCCATGAAGAACGAACGCGAGGCTTCAGTCAATCCATAGTGCATACAGATGCGCGTGTTGGGGAACAAGCCAATCAATCGTTGCTTTGCCTCGATAGACATAGGGGCGCTCCCTATCTCGATATAACGAAGACTGTCAGCAAACTGTGCTATACGATTTCCACTCAACTTAGTTATATACTCCCAAACAGCTGGTACCATGCCGAATCCTGTAGCCTTATACTTTTCCATAGCTTCAAAAAAGACCTTTAGATTGGCAAAGTTCCCTACTAATATCAGGGTTGCACCTTTGAGGAGTGAACAACGAAGACGGCCAAGACCAAACGAATGGCTCAGTGGCAATCCCAATACTTCACGTTCATCAGCACTATTGCCAATGAATCCGTTAATGTTCCTTGCCGAAGAGGCTATGTTATAATGCGATAAGCAGACAGCTTTAGGATCGCTCGTCGTACCAGTGGTGAACATGATGTCCGCTATGTCATCCTTATCCAATGAAGGATTCTTAGTATCCTTAGCTTCACCAGAAAGCTCCAGACTATCTATAGCAATATTCTTAGCCCCATCAAACACAAACTTAGGAAGACCGAAAATGCACTTTGGCTTTACAGTATTCGAGATGAATAAGAGTTTATCTTGTGTCGAAGCAGGATCAACCACCACATTCACAATGCCCCTCAAATGGGCACCGAAATATAGATAAACAAACTCTGGTTCTTTCCGTGCTGTAATGATGATACTGTCTCCTTTACGAAGGCTTAGAGTATCAAGATAATCAGAAGCCAGCCAAATGCTATTTTTAAGCTGTTTATAGCTAATCTCTTTAGCATCACATACCAGTGCAATTTTATCAGGCATATGTTCCGCATGCTCAACTATGGCTTGCAACAAACAGCTATGCAAAATATCACTCATTCTTAAGTTTTATTATTTCTTCAACTATTGCTTTTATGTTGTTGAGTTCATAGAGGTCCTCAATAGGAATATCAACTTCCAATTCTTCCTCAATAGTTGATATAATAGTCAGATTCCCGACCGAATCCCACTCCTCAATATCACCGGCGGCCAAATCATCAGTAATTCGTTCAATATCAATGCCCAATGTATCGGCAATTATTTCTTTAATTCTCTCTTTATAGTCCATAATAATTTATTTAGTTGTTACTCCACCATCTATAACGAATTGGCATCCTGTAACCCAAGAAGAAGCATCACTCAGTAAATATATTGCTGCGGGAGCTATATCCTGCACTTCACCATACCGTTTCAAAGGATAGGTTTCCATGTCTTTTTGATAATCTTCATCAGAGAGCGCCCCACTGGAATTAATAAGATTTGTATTAGTCATACCCGGATTGATGGTGTTTACCCTCACTTTTCTTCCAGCAAATTCAATAGCAGCATAGCGCATGTATGTACTCAATGCAGCTTTTGCGCAACCATAAATTACATTACCCGGAGTGATTCGATTATTGCCTGCAATGGATGAAATATATACTATGCTCCCTCCTTTATTGATTTTTTTCTTTTTATAAATCAATCGAGTAAGTTCTACCGCTGCAAAAAAATTCAGATTGAAAATTCTATCGAACTTCTCTCGCGTTGCAAATTGAAGAGCCAAAGTTCCACCGATACCTGCTGAGATTACTAAACCATCTATAACAGGCATATCACTGACCAACTTCGTCAAATCTTCCTGATTGGTTATATCAGCAGTTATATAAGTATTACCGTTTCCATCCATCTCATCCAAAACAGACTTTAGATTTTCCTCACTGCGAGCACAGACAACTATCTTACCGCCCATTTTTGAACATTCAATAGCTATCTCTCTTCCAATACCAGAAGAAGCGCCAACAACAAGAATTGTTTTTCGCTTGAGAGCAAAAGGATTAAACTCTACCATTATACTTCTACTAATTCAGATATTAATAAATGTTCTGTCTCAAAAGCAACCGTACCCCAACTAAGGCCTACACCAAATGCACAACCAATTATTTTGGTAGGCTTATCTTCAATTTTACCTTTCAATTGGGTAACAATCGTCAAGGGAATCGATGCCGATGATGTATTTCCAAAATGGAGCATACTATATGGCATCTTTTCAGCATCCAATTTCAACTTTTTACGGATTGTTTCTGTCATTTTGTAATTAGCTTGATGCAAAATCACATAATCAAAAGATGTGTAATCCATCTCATAGTTAGCTGTCAGCTTCTTTATGCTCTTTGGCGCTGTCGTAATACCAAAAGCAAATACATCCATACCCTTCATGCGAGTCTGTATAGCATGGCGCTTACGCCCATCTTCACACAACTCAAGCTTTAAAGAATCTTCATTAAACTGGTTTCTGCAACCACCACCCGGGCGAATAATCGCATCATAACCAGTACCATCAGTTCCCAAATCAAAATAGAACGGTTTTGCCTCCTTACTGTATTCCAATGCCGTAGCTGTACAAGCATAACCAAAGAGTTGATCCAGCTCTTCTTTTGCTTGTTTACGAGCATCACCAGCCAGCAGGATTGCTTTTTTAATATTCCCTGTCTGCATTAAACTGGATAATACGGACAATCCATACACCCAGCCAGAACAACCAAGATTGATATCCATTGCCATACAACTACGCTCTAATCCCAATTTAGCTTGCAGAATACACGCAGTTGCAGGAAGAATGTAGTCAGGAGTCTGGGACACGAAAACCAATGCACCAATTTCTTTCTTGTCCCACCCCAGATCTGCAATCAACTTTTCAGCAGCAGGGAGGCCAAGGTCAGAAGTTGTCAATCGTTCATCATAACGTTTCTCCTTGATACCAGTAGTTTGTACGAAGTCTTCAGCACCATACTTATCAGTAGTAGAAACAGAACCTTCGGCATGTTTAGGAACACCAGCCGATATGCCAGTGATCCTAACATTCTCTACTTTCAAATAAGCCATAAGACCTAAGCCTTACTTGCGACTACATTAAACAAGTCTTCAATGGTCTTTGAGTTGCGAATATCGTCACCCTTAATGGTAACGTCATACTCCTCATCAACCATTGCAATGATGCTAAGAGCAACAAGAGAACTCCACTCGTCAAGAGCCTTAAATTCTGTTGCAGCCGTGATTTCACTTACATCAGTATCGTCAAACTGATTTGCAAAATTCTCGATAAATTCATTTAATTTCATTATGGTACAATTTTGAATGATTATTATTGAATGTTCTAACATTTACCAACTATTTTTCTTAACCATCTGTAGTTTACACCAAAACCTATTACTTTATATATAGTCCACATAAACGTATATATTCTGGCTTTTAATGTAATGGGGAAATCTGTCTCTTTCATCAATTGATATATCTCTTGATAATAGGTTTCCCTTCTTTTATAGGCAATCACTTTTCCTACATAGAGGTCTTTTGATTTATCATAATATTTTAAATCAAAAATATTGTGATATTTCTCTTTCTTCCCCAAAATATCAAGCGTTAGAATGGTACGCAGGCATTTATCACATCGAGTACAATTCAAAAACTCATCTTTCACTTTTGCAATGTCTTCATTAAGTCCATCATTAGCAATAAGTTCTTTCCAACAAACATAGAGATATTTGTAAGTATCCTCAAAGTCTGCAATTTTTCTTGTTTTGTTTACTCTATCAAGACATGGATCACCATTTATTAACTCTGTTGTCTCAGTGGATAATGCCGGAAGTAAAAATGGCGATTGATAATGCATATCTTTATTCGAAAAACTCGTATCCCTTATATGAAACGAACTTGCATAGATGTATCTGCGAAAAAGCTTCTGCATACTCAAAACCACACTCATATTTCTAATCAATGCACACTGATTAAAATCAAAGCCTTCATAGAGTTTTGAGATATTTGATTCAACAGCTACTACCGGAATTTTCTTCGTTTCCGCATATGCGTCCACTAGTTTAAAGTCATTGTCATACGACTCTTTTACTTTATCCAAATTCTTATCTCCGTGAGCACCTACATTGAAATAGGTGAAATGAGTAAGCCTATACGATGGAGAACAATCAGTTCCAATATGGTCAATTATAGTTGAGAAGCTATCCACGCCAAGTGAGCAACCGGTAGCCACTGCTTTTGCTTGATAATTTTGATTAGACAAATGCTTACAATGAATTTTTATTTCTTTTCCACCATATATCTGAGCCAATATTGGTATTACTGTATGCACAAGATTATAATAAAGTTTTTCAGAAATTGTATCGCACTCAATATCTTGCCCCAATTTAATTGCCATCAGTAGGATACCTACAACGAAACAATCAGAAGATTCATTCGTGAGATACTGTCCATAATCTTTGGTTGTCGCATAGAATACTTCTTCCCCATTAGGATTTACTTCCGTTTTACTTTTATTATCAGACATATACGAAACTAAAAAGACCTTTCTATCCACTTCTCTAACAATCGGCTTACTTATACGAATCATATATAAATCTGTGCTTAAAATTTGAATAATTTTGCAGGATTGCCTATATAGGTTGACTCATTTTTAGGTTTTGTGAGGAGAATGCCACCCGGACCTAAGTTAACGCCTGAACCAATCCTATTATATTGCACTACAAATGACATGGCTCCAAAAAGGTTGCCATCTCCAACAGTAACACCACCAGAAATTCTTGCTCCAGGCATAAAAGCATTACAGTTACCGACAATGACTTCATGCCCGAAGCTGATATGTCCATTCATTATATTGAAATTACCCATAGATACATTGCAACTAAGATGACAATCTAAACAAAATATATTCCCTTTACCTAAACTTATTGTCTCGTCATCTGCAAACGTACAAGAAGGATGAATGATATTCGGATAATCTATCAATGGATTGGTAATACCTTCACTTATTTTCTTTAGCATTTGGGGATTGCCATTAGCAATTACGATATCTATTGGAGTTTTCCAAGAGTTTAATTCATCCATACCTCCTATGCAATCGCCATACTGAAGTTGTTTGCCTTTATCCACTCCATCATCAAAAAATCCGACAAAATTCCAATCAGGAGATTTTAGAGTCTTAAAAATCAAACAATATATTTCACGGCCAAAACCACCTGCACAATATATACCCAAATCTTTCATGACTTATTATCTGTTAATTGTGACCATTAAATTTCTCCATTGTTACCGATGTAGCAGATGAAATTCCTTCTCTCTTCAGTACAGATTTAATGGTAATAAAAATTATTTTTAAATCGGTCAGTAGCGAACAATGATCTACATACCACACATCTAATTTAAACTTTTCAGTCCAACTAATAGCATTGCGCCCATGGCACTGCGCCCATCCTGTGATACCAGGTCTAACTTCATGGCGACGAGCTTGTTCTTCACTATATAAAGGCAGATATTCCGGCAATAAAGGTCTTGGACCAATCAATGCCATATCCCCTTTCAAAACATTAATTAATTGCGGAAGCTCATCAATACTAGTGGCACGAACAAATTTACCCACATGAGTCAATCGTTTAGCATCCGGCAATAATTTGCCGGATGCATCCCGTTCATCCGTCATACTTTTAAACTTTATCACACGGAATATTTTTCCATCCTTTCCAGGACGCTCCTGAGTAAAGAATGCTCCTGCACCTTTATTGGCAAAATGCAACCAAATAGTAATAAGTAATAAAATGGGCCAGATAACAACCAATACAATAAAGACCAGAATGAAATCAATCACTCTTTTTAAACCATGTTTATACATACTCTCAAAAATGCTTCATTATAGCCTTATAGCTCTTATCTACAGTATAATTCTCACACAAAAATCTATACCCTTTTTCTCCCATCTCTTTCATCCGCTCGTCATCCTCTACCATAAACTCAATCATTTCCATAAAAGTGTCTATATTCCCATTCTCTGTCCACAGACCGAAACCATTTTCTTCAGCTATCCGTCCGATGTCCGTATTCACATCCGTAGCTATTAACACCGGCATCCTACATTCCAAATACGAAAGCAGGCGCGATGGAAAATTGGGTATGGTAAAACGCTTGTCCAGGAATATCAAGCCTACATCACACAAGCTCACCAACTCATCATATTTTGCTTTCGGCAATGCAGCAAGAAGGCAGGCGTTTGGGAACAAGTGCGTATCAAACCATAATTTAACCCTCATATACTCCGTACCACTACCTACAATTACAAAATACGAGTCATCCCGCTTTTCATTCTCCTCAATCACTTTCAATAAAAAATCTATCCCCTGAGGTTTTCCCAGATTACCCCCATAGATGAAGATTTTTTTTGATGCGGGAATATTCAATTCTTTCAGCAGTCTACTCTGTCCCCTATCCCCTTTCAACCTTTCCCGCAACTCCACACTGTTCGGACAGATTTCCACCTTTGCCGTATCAACGACAGGATTATGTTTCAACACATACTCACAGTTGGCAGGTGACATACAACCGATGAAGTCTGACAATTCATAAAGTTTTTCTTCCTTACTCCTAAACATCCTATAAAGAAAACTTTTCTTGGAAAACATACCCAAATCCACCGCATTCTGCGGAAAAATATCCTTCAGCATCAGATAAGTTTTCGCATTCCAGCGTTTTTTCAAGGTTCGGATTACCTTATTGAAGGTGATGGGAGGAGTGGAATAAAGAATAAGGTCGAACTTCACATCCCGCCAGTATTTATTAATGGCATGCAGATACTGGCTTTCCAACAATAAAGTGCCAATCCCCTTCTCCACAATATTCGTTTTCTGGATATTGAGTGTCTTTACCTTCAATATTCTTGCACCACCGTTCTCCATGACTCCGGTAGGCTGATGGAATCTCCGCTCATAAGGGGATACTATATACATGGCATGCCCGTTCCTTATAAATTCACGCATCAGGTCCGTATAGATGCCACGCTCTTCCAAGCCATTGATACGGGATATTGTCAAAAAAAGAATGTTCATCCCAGCAGTCAGAATTTTCTCCAGACCATCTTGTTCACCACCCCCGTATAGCTCTGAATCAACTTCACAACCTTGGCCGATACATTCTCATCCGTATAATTGGGCACCGGCAGACCATCGTCCTCATTCCTATTCATCTCCACGGCAGTATCTACAGCCTGAAGCAAGGATTTCCCATCAATGCCGGCAAGGACAAAGATACCCTTGTCAAGAGCCTCGGGACGCTCCGTACTGGTACGGATGCATACAGCAGGGAAAGGATGCCCCACAGAAGTGAAGAAACTGCTCTCCTCAGGCAGAGTACCGCTGTCACTCACAACGGCATAGGCGTTCATCTGCAGGCAGTTGTAGTCGTG